>NZ_JBSFWR010000079.1:0-41967 GCF_053594915.1 Kitasatospora sp. NPDC002543
CATCCCGCTCGGCGACGACGAGGCCACCATCCGCCGCACCACCGCGCCGATCGAGGTCGGCGGCGTCACCGGCCCGTCCGCCGTTCTGGGGGCCGTGGGCCCTGACCCTCGACGACCTGCTGGCCACCCGGACGATGGAACTGGCCGTTCACGGCGACGACCTGACGGTCGGCGTCGGGGTGGCCGGCCCCGACTCCCCGGGGAGGTCTACGAGTCGGTGATCGTCCTGCTGACCGGGCTGACCGGGCTGACCGGCTGACCGGCTGGCGGCACGGCCCGGAGGCGGTGCCGCGGGCGCTCAGCCGCGCCGAGCGGGCGCCGGGGAGCATCGCGGCGTTCTGAGGGCGGACCGTTCCGGGGCCGGGCCGCCCTCGGTGAGGGCCTCGGCGAGGGCGGGCTCCGGTGACGGCTCCGGCGCGGACCGTTCCGGTGCCGTCAGTGGTCCCGGTGGTGGATCGCGACCGCCGCGACGGCCACCGAGGCCAGCGACCACAGCGCGTAGGTGACCCAGGCGCCCGCGACGGTGGCCGGGTACTCGGTCGGGCGCAGGCCCGCCAGGGTGGTGCGGGCCAGGCGCTGCCAGGCGGGCAGCGGCAGGGCGTGCAGCAGGTCGGCGCTCCACCGGTAGCGCTCGGTGACCAGCGACGGGACGAAGAACAGCACCGCGACGGTGGCCACCGCGGCGCCCGCGCCGTGCCGGACCAGGGTGCCGATACCGAGCCCGACCAGCGCGCAGACCGGGCCGAACAGGACCGCCGCCGCGACGTACCGCAGCGCGGCCGGGTCGGTGAGGGACTGTCCGATGCCGACCTCGGAGAGGATCGCCTGGCCGACGCCGAAGGAGAGGCCGACGGTGAGCACCCCGTAGCCGAACAGCACCGCGGTCAGGACGCAGGCCTTGGCGGCGATCACCGCGCGCCGGTCGGGCACGGCCGCCAGGGTGGTGCGGATCAGCCCGGTGGCGTACTCGCCGGCGATGACGAGCGCGCCGAGGCCGCCCGCGACCAGCATCAGGATGTCCGCGGAGGCGGTGCCGAACGCGTCGTACAGCGCGATCTGCGCCATGCTCGCCGGATCCCCCTCGCCGGGTGTGGAGTGGTCGCGGGTGTAGAGCGCGGACTTGAGGTTCGCGGCGACGATCGCCGCCGCGCTGAGGCCGAGCACCCAGGGGACGGAGCGCAGCGACCAGAACTTGAGCCACTCGGCGGCCAGTAGATCGCCGAAGCGGGCGCGCGGCTCGGTGGCGGTGCCGGCGGGAACGGTGCCGGCGGGTGCGGGGGTGGCGGGCGCGGTGCTCAACGGGGTTCTCCGGCGGGGTACTCGACGCTGTCGGCGGTCAGGTCCATGAACGCCTCCTCCAGGGAGGCGCCCCGGGTGGTCAGGGCGTGCAGCAACAGGCGCTGCTCCAGGGCGAGTTCGCCGATCCGGGTGGCGTCCATGCCGCTCACCGCGAGGGCGCCGTCCGGGCCGGGCCGGACGGTGGCGCCGGCCGCCGTCAACACGGCCGCCAGCCGGTCGGGTTCGGCGGCCCGGACGGTGACGCCGGCTCGCCCGGCCCCGCCGGTCCGCCCGCCCGGCCCGTCCTGCCGGGCCCGTCCGGCCCGGGCGGAGAACTCCGCGAGGCTCTCGTCGGCGAGTAGCCGGCCCCGCCCGACCACCACGAGGTGGTCGGCGGTGTGCTCCATCTCGGCCATCATGTGGCTGGAGACGAACACCGTCCGACCCTCACGGGCGAGTCGGCGGAACAGTCCGCGCACCCAGAGCACGCCCTCCGGGTCCAGCCCGTTGAGCGGCTCGTCGAACAGCAGCACCGGCGGGTCGCCGAGCAGCGCGCCGGCGATGCCGAGCCGCTGGCGCATGCCGAGCGAGTAGCCGCGGATCCGGCGTCCGGCCGCCTCCCCGAGGCCGACCTCCGCCAGCACCTCCTCGACCCGTGCGGCGGGGATCGCGTTGGCCCGGGCCAGTGCCAGGAGTTGGGCCCGGCCGGTGCGCCCGCCGTGGGCGTCGCCCGCGTCGAGCAGCGCGCCGGCGTGCCGCAGGCCGCGCGGCCTGCCGCGGAAGGGCCGGCCGTCGACGGTGACGGAGCCGGAGGTCGGGTCTCCCAGGCCGAGGACCAGCCGCAGGGTGGTGGACTTGCCGGCGCCGTTGGGGCCGAGGAAGCCGGTGACCCGCCCGGGCCGGACGGTGAAGGAGAGGTGGTCGACGGCGGTGCGCACCCGGCGGCCGCGGCCGTAGCGCTTCGTCAGTTCGGTGACTTCGATCATGGGGTCCACGGTGCCCGGGGGCGCCGGGCGGCCGCATCGGACCGGCGTCGACACCGGAGGCCACCCGGAGCCGTACAACCACGGCTGGATGACGGGCCCGCGGACCGTCGTTACGATCGTGAACCATGCCCTCGACCCCCTCCCCGCCACTGCTCCGGCGCGTCCCGCCCGAGGTGTGGGTCGGCCTCGCCTGGTGCGTGGCCGCCGGCTACCCCGCCGTCCGGCTCGGCGGCGAGGCCTCCCAGCACCCCGGCGCCGCCGCCCACGGCGGCTGGGCGTTCACCCTGGCCGACACGGTGGTGGCCTTCGCGGGCGCGGCGCTGGTGCGCCGGCTGCCGGTGCTCTCCGTCGTGCTGCTGCTGATCGCCGCGTTCACCGAGACCGACGGCTGGTCCGGTGGCGCCCAGGTGCCGCCCGGCGCGCTGCTCGCGGTGGACACCGCGCTCTGCCTGATCACCGCCACCCGGCCGCGGCGCAGCTCCCGGGCCGCGGTCGCGCTCGTCATGGCCTTCCTGGTGCTGCACATCGGACTGGTGCACGGCGACACGGTGGGCATCTTCACCGGCACCCACATCGGCTCGGCCGACGGCGCCGCGCTGCTCGCCCTGGTCGCCTGGCTGGTCGGCCGTTCGGCGCGGCAGAGCCGGGAGCACGCCGAGGCGCTCGGCGCCCGGGCGGCCGAGGAGGCCGTCACCGCCGAACGGCTGCGGATCGCCCGCGAGATGCACGACACCGTCGCGCACAGCCTCGGCATCGTCGCCCTCCAGGCCGGCGCCGCCCGCCGGGTGATCGACCGTCGGCCGGAGCGGGCCAAGCAGGCGCTGGGCGAGATCGAGGCGGCCGGGCGGGACACCCTGGCGGCGCTGCGCCGGATGCTGGTCGCGCTGCGCAGGGCCGACGGCGGGGTCCCGGCGTCGGTGCCGCACGGGCTGGCCGACCTCGACCGGCTGGCCGCGGCGACCACCGCCGCGGGGGTGCGGGTGGAGGTGCGGAGGCGCGGCGGGCCGCTGCCGCTGCCGCCCGAGGTCGACCTGGCGGCCTTCCGGATCGTCCAGGAGTCGGTCACCAACGTGGTGCGGCACGCGGGCGTCGGTGCCTGTGTGGTCGTGGTGGACCAGCGGACGCCGGGGGAGCTGTCCGTGGAGGTCACCGACCGGGGCCGGGGCCGTGGCCAGGGGCCCGGCGGCGGGTTCGGGCTGGCCGGGCTGCGGGAGCGGGCCGCCCTGCTGCGCGGCGAGTTCGAGGCCGGGCCGCTGCCCGGGGGAGGCTTCCGGGTGGCCGCCAGGCTGCCCGTCCCGGTGCCGGCGTCGGTCCCGGTGTCGGCGCCGGTTCCGGTGTCGGTGCCGGCTCAGGGTTCCGCGGTCGGGGAGGCGGGCGCGTGATCCGGGTGGTGCTGGCCGACGACCAGCCGCTGGTGCGCGCCGCGCTGGAGATGGTGATCACCGAGACGGCCGATGTCGAGGTGGTCGGCGAGGCGGGCAGCGGGACGGAGGCCGTCCGCCTGGCCGCCGAACTGCGCCCGGACGTCGTGGTGATGGACATCCGGATGCCGGGCATGGACGGCATCGAGGCGACCCGCCTGGTCACCGCCGACGGCGGCCCGACCAGGGTGGTGGTGCTCACCACCTTCGACGAGGACGAGCACGTGTACGCGGCGCTGCACGCCGGGGCCTCCGGCTTCCTGGTCAAGGACATGGCGCTGGACGACATCCTCGGCGCGGTGCGGGTGGTCGCCGCCGGGGACGCGCTGATCGCGCCGAGCGTCACCCGGCGGCTGATCGGGGCGTTCGCCGGGGGCCGCCCGCCGTGGTCCGGGGCCGCCGGGGCTCCGGCCCGGTCCGGCGGCCGCGCCGGGTCCGCCGCCACCGCCACCGCCGCCACTGCCGCTGCCGAGCGGCGGCTGGCGGCGATCACCGGGCGCGAGCGGGAGATCCTCACTCTGGTCGGCCGGGGCCTGTCCAACACCGAGATCGCCGCCGAACTGGTGCTCAGCGTCGCGACCGTCAAGACCTACATGACCAGGCTGCTGGCCAAGCTCGACGCCCGGGACCGGGTGCAGCTGGTCATCCTGGCCTACGAGGCGGGCCTGGTCTCCGTGCCCGGCTGACCGCGCCCGACCGACCGGGCCGCCCCGGGCTCAGCGCTTGACCGCCACGCCCGCGTACATCGCGATGTCCCGGTCCCGAACGGGGGCCACACCGGCCTCCGGCCACCAGCGGTGAACCAGGGCGACCCCCGGGTCGAGCAGCTCGTAGCCCGTGAAGAAGGCCTCCGTCTCCGCCCTGTCGCGGATCTGGAGCGGGATGCCGCGCGCGTTGTACTCGCGGCCGACGCCGCCGACGCCCACCGGGTCGGTGTCCCCGGTGAAGACGGTCAGGGCGAGGAAGCTGCCGGGCGCCAGCGCGTCCATGAGGCGGCGCACGATGCCCTGGGGGTCCTGCTCGTCCGGCACGAAGTGGACCATCGCGATCAGCGACAGCGCCACCGGCCGCGCGAGGTCGAGCACCTCGCGCAGCCGGGGGTTGCCGATGATCGACTCCGGCAGGAACTGCCGTACGCCGTACTGCTCGGCGAGCCGGCGCACCGAGCGACGCATGAACTCGCGGGTGGTGCGCATCGAGACCGGCAGCGACGGCCAGGCCCGCACCGAGGCGTGTGCCGCGATCCGGTCCGCCTCGAAGTTGGTCGTGCCGCCGATGAGGTAGTCGTAGACCCGGGCCGCGTGCGGAACGTCCGTCCGCAGGTCCACCGCCCGGGGATCCTCGTACGGACCGTGCTTCGTCCGGATCTCGTTCGCCATGTCCGCTCTCCCGTCGCTGGGCACCCGCCACCGGCCGCCGTACCGGCGGGCCGTGGTGCGGATGGTAACGGGTGCCCATTGACGTTGAATTGACGATGCATCAGGCCTGTGCCTCCGGGAGGCCGGGCTCCCGCGCGGCGCCGGGCTGCCGGGGGAGTGTGACGGCGCCGGTGCCGGTCCCGCCCCGGCCGTGCGTCGCGAGTTCGAGCGCTGCGCCCGTCCAGGCGATGCCGAAGGCCCAGGTCGCCACCCACTCGCCGAGGTACAGCGGGTGCACCGACCAGGTGGAGCCGACGCCCGTCGCCCCGGCCAGGACGGAGAGCGCCAGGGCGGCCAGGATGACCACCCCGGCCACCAGGTAGGCCGTGCCCACCCGGGCCGGCTGGGTGGAGCGGGAGTTGCGGAAGGAGTAGAGGCAGAACAGCGCCAGCATGACGAACAGCAGGCCGGCGAAGACCAGGTGGAGCACCCCGACGGCGCGCTGGACGCCGGACCCGTGGCCGGAGTACGTCGGGCACAGCGCGACCCCGAGGGCGAAGAACCCGGCCGCCGTGCTCCAGCGGTCGTCCCGGCGGTCGAAGCGGTAGCAGATCAGGAACACCCCGAGTGCGCACAGCGCGCCGACGAAGAGGTTCCGGGTGTCGGTGTAGTACGAGGCGCTCATCGAGACCGGCCAGAAGCCGTCGGTGCTGCGCCCCGTCACCACGGCGGCCAACCAGTTGCCGAACGGCAGGGCCGGTGGCAGCAGGATGCCGATCAGGCCGACGCCGAGGCGCAGGATCGCGATGGTCCGAATGTCCTGGATGCTCCGCCGGGCGGCGGGGGAGTCCTGTGTGCGCGCGTCGTGAGCCACGGGCGCCTCCTAGCCTTCCGTACGGGCCCGCGGGCCCGCTGGTCCTGCGGTCGCGGGGGCGGGCGTGGCGGCGTCGGACGGGCGCCGCCACGCACCTGAGCGACCGTCAGCTTGTGTACCCGCATCGACGTTCGAAGCACCACCGATTTGAGCGGTTTACACCCCCATTGACCGTCCGGAGACCCTCTGGTCACCATTCACCACGGCCGTACGGGCGGGGCGGGTTCAACTCCCCGGCGGAAGTGCGGGAGTGCGGCTCCCACCAGGCCAAGCACGCCTGGCCGAGCCTGAATTGATCGGTACGATTCCCTTCCGATAGGCGATCGGATCTGACAGCATCGTCCGCTGTCCGGCGGCCGGAAGCCGACGATCCCCCGCAACGGTGATCCGTGCGCCGGTGCGCGCGATGTGTCCAGCCGCGGCCGGTCGGCGGCCGCCGTCCCGCTGCGCCCGTGGAGGAGCCATGACCACCAAGGCCGGTGCCCCCGGCGCCGCCCACCGCCCGGCGCGCTGGGTCCGCACCCGGCTGCGCGCGAACCCGGCGGCCGCCCTGCTGACGGCGGCGCTCGCCTTCGTCACCGTCCTGCTGACCGTGGCCGTCCCCCGCGTCACTGACCGGGGCGCGGACGCGGCGCTGCGGGACTACGTGCGCCACAAGGGCATCCACGCGACCAGCCTGCACTTCTCCGACAAGGCCCGGCCGACCGACACCGCCGCCGACCTCGACGCCCTCGACCGGCAGCTCGTCGCGCGCGTGGGCGCGAAGGTGGCGCTGTCCCCGTCGGTCATGGCGCACGGCGCCGTGACCGGGCCCGTCGAGATGTACAACCCGGGCTACCACCGGGTGAGCCACAGCGCCCCGCCCCGGCTCTCCCTGGTCCACCTGGCCGGCCTCGCCGACCGGGTGACCCTCACCGACGGCAGCCTCCCGGGCCCCGCCGCCCCCGGGGCGCCGATGCCGGTGATGGTGAGCAGCACGGCCGCCGAGGCGATCGGCATGAAGGTCGGCGACGTCGTCGACAACGGCAGCACCGGCCCCGACAGCAGGCGCACCAGCGTGGTGACCGGCCTCTTCCGGGTCGACGACCCGCTGGACCCGTTCTGGACCGGCATCGGCTGCCCGGACCGCCCCTGCCTGAACATCGACATCGAGCACGGCAACTGGCTGGGGGCCACCGGCTTCGTCGACAGCGGCAGCCTGGGCGCGCTGACCGCCTGGAGCCCGTCCGTCCAGGCCTTCTGGCGGCTGTCCGTCGACCCCGCCCCGCTGCGCGCCGACCGGCTCGAACGGACCCGCGCCGACCTCCTGCCCTTCCTGTCCGGGCCGAACGCCGTGGACCTGGCCGCAGAGACCGGGCGCGTCGGCCTGCGGACCGTCTCCACGCTGCCCGAGGTCCTGACCGGCGCGGCCGAGCGCTACCGGGCCGCGATGGCGCTGAGCGCGATCGGCCCGGCCGGCGTCGCGGGCGTCGCCGTGGTCGTGCTGTGCCTGGCCGCCGCGCTCGGCACCGACCGGCGCGCCGCCGAGCTCCACCTGCTCCGGGCCCGCGGCGCCTCGCGCGGCGGAGTGCTGCTGCGACTGCTCGGGGAGGGCGCGGTGACGGTGCTGCCCGCCGCCGCGCTCGGGGCGGTGCTCGCCCTGGTGCTGCTGCCCACCCCGCGCTGGGGCCTCGCGGTGACGGCCGGCCTCGCCGCGACCCTGCTCGCCCTGCTCGCCTTCCCGGCCCGCGCCGCCCTGCTCCGGTCGCGGCCCCGGCCGGCCGCCCGCTGGCGCCGGGCGATCGGCGAAGTCGCCCTGCTGGCCGTCACCGCCGTGGCGGTGGCCGAGGTCCGTCGGCGCGGTGTCGGCCACACCGGCCCGGGCGTGGACCCGCTGCTGGTGGGAGCGCCGCTGCTGCTGGCCGTCGCCGGCGGGCTGCTGCTGGCGAGGATCGAGCCGGTGGTGATCGGCCGGCTGGCCGCGCTGGTCGGCCGGGGCCGGGGCCTGGTCGGCTTCCTGGGCCTCGCCCGGGCCGCCCGGGACGGCACCGGCCGCCGCCGGCCCTCGGCCCTGCCGCTGCTCGCCCTGCTGATCGCCGTCACCGCGACCGGCTTCGGCGCCACCCTGCTGCACTCGGTGGACGCCGGCCGGCTGCGCGCCGCGCGGATCGCGACCGGCGGTGACGTCGCCGTCTCCGTCCCGGGCTACGCGACCCTGACGGCACCCTTCCTCCAGGCCGTGGGCGAACTCCCGGAGGCCCGGAGCGCGACCGCGGTCCGGGTGGATCCGGACGCCCGGTTCGTCGGCGCCGGCCCCAACGACTACACCAAGGTGACCCTGGTGGTCGCCGAGCCGACCGCCTACGCCGAGATCGCCCGCACCCTCGGGGTCGGCGGCTTCGACCCGGCGAAGCTCGCCGCCGCCCCCGGCGGCCCGGACACCCCGGTACCCGCGCTGTTCAGCCGCGACCTGGCCGCCCGCCTGGCCGCCGGCGCGCCGACGCTCCACCTGTCCACCGCGAGCGAACTGCGCACCACCGTCGCCGGGATCGTCACCGCGACCCCGGCCGTGCCGGCCCCGGAGCTGCCGTTCGTCGTGGTGCCCAGCGGCCCCGCGGTGGAACGCCTGCCGGAGCTCGGCCGGTGGAACGAGTGGCTGGCCGTCGGCGACGGCCTCGACCCCGAGCGGATCAGGTCGCTCCTGCTGGAGCGGGGCCTGGTCGAGCCGACCGGCCTCGACAAGCTGATCGCGGAGGAGGCCGAGGCGGCCGGCCGGGGCAGCCACGGACTGCCGCCCGCCTACCGGGTGGGCAGCAGCCGCGAGTACGCCGCACAGCTCGCCGACGACCCGCTCCAGCAGGCCGCCGGGCGGCTGTTCTGGTACGCGGCACCCGCCAGTGCCGGATTCGCCGTGCTCGCCGTCCTGCTGACGCTGCTGCGGGCCGCGCCCAGCAGGGCGGCCGTGCTCGCCCGGCTGCGCACCATGGGGCTGCGGCCCCGGCAGGGCCTGGCGCTGATCGTCGCCGAGTCGCTGCCGCGGACGCTGGTGGCGGCCCTCGGCGGCGGACTGGTCGCGGCGCTGGCGGCCCTCCTGCTCGGGCCGGCCTTCGACGTCTCCACCCTGGTCGGCGTCAAGGCCGGGCAGGCCCTGGACCCGGCGGTGCTGCCGGTGCTGTGGCCCACGGCGGGCCTGGCGCTGGTGGCCTGCCTCGGGGTGGTGCTGGAGACGCTGGTCGCGGGCCGGCGGCAGATCGGCACCGAACTGCGCGCCGGGGAGTCGTGACGAGCCGTGACGGCGGTGCGGCCGGGCGGCGGTGCGGCGGTGCGGCGAGTGGCAGCGGCCGGGAGAACGGCAGGGCGGCCCGGTCGTGGTGACCGGGCCGCCGGTGGCTCCGCCGGGAAGGCGGTTCAGCCGACGGACTGGCGGCCGCGCGCGATCACCGCGTTGAGCAGGGCGGCCCCGCGCTCGGCGTCGTCGACGCTGACCGCGAAGTCGGCGCCCCGACGGTTGCGGACCACCAGGCAGTCGCCCCCGCGCAGCATCACGGTGGTGCCGAGCCCGTTGATCCGGTAGCCCCAGCCGCCCGCCTGCCCGGCGGTGCGCCGCTCGACGCGGGCGGACTCCAGCTCGGCGGGGGACCAGCGGCGGGCGGGCCGGCCGAACGGGCCGAAGCCGACGGTCAGGCCGCGGTCGGTCACCCGTACTCGCACCGAGGAGCAGAGGAGCATGGCGAGGGCCGGTACGGCGAGCAGCAGCACCAGCGGCCCGCCCACGGCGACCACCCCGCTGACGGCGGCCAGCGCCCCCGCCACCGCGACCAGCCCGAGCACCGCAGAGGCCAGCTGCAGCCACGGGTTGGCGGCCTGGGAGAGCCAGACGATCCGCTCGCCCGGCGGGACCTCCAGCACCGGTGTCCCGGTCGCCGGGCGCGGCCCGGGCCGTCCGCCGTGGCGGCGGCTCGCCAGCAGGGCCAGCAGCCCGGCCACGCCGGTGGCCAGCAGGATCAGGACCACCTCGACGCCCATCGGCGCGGCGTCCTGCCAGCGGGCGCGGTCCAGGTTGGCGTGCACGATGGAGGCCTGCGCCCCTGTCAGCAGTGTCCCGCCGGCGGCCAGGGTGGCCGCCGCCGCCCCGGGCGCCTGGTCGGTCCGGAACCGCCGCAGCACCAGTGCGACCAGCACCAGGACCAGCCAGAACGCCGCCGGGAAGAGCGTGGCGGCCGTCAGCGACATGGAGCCGTTCGGTTCCCGTCCGCCCCAGTGGGTGGCCAGCGGGTCGGGCAGCCGGTGGCGCGCCGTGAGCGGCAGCGCGATCAGCAGTGCCAGTACCCCGACCGCCCAGGCCGCCCCGGCCCAGACTCCGCCGCGGTGCGCCGGTCGCGCCGCCGCCTTCGTCGTGGTCGTCCCCTCGTCCGTCACGAGACCCCCCTGATCATGTCCACGAGATCGTTCCTGCTGTAGCCGGCCCGGGCCGCGTCCTCGACCAACGCCCTTACCCGGTCGACCAGTTCGGACCGGATGTCGGCTCCGGTCGCGATCGTGATGCCGCGGCCCCGGCGGAACTCCAGCACCCCCTCGTCGCGCAGCGTGCGCAGCCCGCGCAGGACGGTGTTGGTGTTCACCCCCAGGGCCAGGGAGAGCTCCCGGGCCGGGGGCAGTTTGTCCCCGGGGGCGCACTCGCCCTCGGCGACGGCTCGTCTGATCGCGCCGGCGACCTGTTCGTGCAGTGGTCGGGTGTCCCCGATGTCCAGCTTCAGCAACATGGTGCTACTGACGATAGCACCATCCACGTCATGAAACGGGTCCGGGGCGTGCGGGAGGTCCGGTGACCGGCCTCCCGCACGCCCCGGACCCGCCCGCCGGTGGCGCCCGCCCTTCCCTCCGGCGCGCACGAGGCCGAAGGCGGCGTAGCGGGTATGGGCCCGGCCGGGCGCTCACAGCCCGCTACTGAACGTGTCCGCCGAATCACACGGAATGGCCGAACGGCGCCCTCTCTGCCCGGAACCGGGTCCGTCCGGACCAGGCCGCCCCGGGATGGGACGGCCCGTGTGATGGGGTCTTCGCAGGGGGAGGGCAAACAGAAATGAACGGTCAAGTTCGATCCCGAATGCGCCTGATGCGAGTGACAAAAGGGCGATCAAAAAACGGAATCTGCCAACTATGGGCATTCGATCACTATTCGAGAGTGAGACCGAATCGTTGGCCTACTCTCGCAGGGCACCGCCAGCGTCAAGCACTGTCAACCGCAAAGGAGTACACATGAACGTCCGCAGGAAGATCGCCGTCCTGGCCATGACCGCCGCGTTGGCCGCAGGCACGGCCGCGATGGGCTCCCCCGCGTCCGCCGCCGCTTGCGGTGTCCAATCGGACAGCCGGCTGCACTGCGGCAACTCGGTCGGTGCGAAGGGATACGCGGACCGCAGCTACCGTTCGATTGTCCGGGGCACATTGAACACCGACTACAACTGGTTCGTGTGCTGGGGGCACGGTGAGCAGAACCCGGGCGGCAACGACATCTGGTACTGGACCCAGCTCGACAACGGCGCCTGGGGCAACGTCCCGGCCTCCAACGTGTACACCGGCCAGGACCCGGCACCCGGACTGAGCCAGTGCTGACCGGGACGCTGACAGGCGTGCCGCCCGTCCCGCTCGCCGGAGCGCGGGATTCTCAGATGCCGTAGCGGCGTCGGCACACCTTCTCCGCCAGTGCCTGGTACGGGTCGGGCTCGGAGTGTGGGGTCAGCCCACCCGCGCCCAGCACGGGATTCGGGGCGGCGACGGCGGCCGGCTGCTCGGCGTGAGCGCGGACGGCGGCCTCCTCGCCGCCCTGGACCAGGGCGGCGAGGACCGGTGGCGGCGCGCACTCGCCGGCGACCCGGTCGCGAAGGGCCTGCTCCTGGACGTTCGTGGCGTTCGGCCGGATCGTCGAGGGCCGCCTCCATCCACCCATCCGGCGGTGATCTTCGCCTGCTGAATAGGCCGAACGGGTGAGGAGGGGATGGTGCGGCACCCGGCGGGCCGCGTATGGAGAGCGTTCGGAACACCGCCCGGGGCATCAGGAAGCCGTCAAGGGGGCCAGGTCAACCCCACCGCGGCGGTTGGGTGGAGGGCGACGGAGAACGCGACCACACGAGGACGGAACATGCACGGCAACGGGCGGTACGAGGACGGCGCGGCACCCCGGGTGGTGGTCGGCGTCAGCGGGTCGCTGGGGAGCCTCGCGGCACTGCACCGCGGCGTCGCCGAGGCCCGCGAGCGCGGCGCCGCCCTGGTGCCGGTGCTCGCCTGGGAGCCGCCCGGCGGCGAACTCGGCTACCGGCGCTCGCCCTGCCCACCGCTGCTCGCCGCCGTCCGCGAGACCGCCGAACGACGCCTGCGGGACGCCCTCGACGCGGCCTTCGGCGGCGCCGACCCCGGCGTGCCGCTGCACCCGGTGGTCGTCCGCGGCGAGACCGTCCCCGCCCTGCTGCACATCGCCGACCGGCCGGACGACCTGCTGGTCCTCGGCCGCAGCGGTGGCCCGCTGCGCCGCCGGCTGCGTCGTGCGGTGCCCGACCGCTGCGCCCGGCGGGCCACCTGCCCGGTGCTGACCGTCCCGGTGCCCGAACTGCTGCACGACCTGCACCGGCTGGAATCGGCGCACCGTCGCGCCCGCTGGCACCTGTCGGCCGGCCCGGTGCCCGAACTCCTCGCGGCGAAGCGGTAGTCCGCGGTGCGGATGTACGCGGCCCGGCCCGGCGGCACCCGCTACCACCCCGTGCTGGAACGGCTCCCGGCCGGCGCCGCGGGCACGGTGGCGCTGCTCACCGGGGGAGTGCTGGCCCTCGGGCTCGGGGCGCTCGGTGAACTGCACTCCGGCCCGCTGCCGTACCTCGGCTACCTGGTGCTGTGCGGCCTGGTCGGCCGCCGCTCCCGGCCGGCGGCCGCACCGCTGATCGGCCTGGCCGCCTGGCTCTGCTGCAACGCCTTCGCCGAGCACCACCAGGGCCGGCTCGGCTGGGCCGGCCCGTGGCCGGAGGCCGGGCACTACGCGATGTTCACGGCGGCGGCCCTGCTGGGCGCCCTGCCCGACGCATGGCCGCGCCGCACGGTACGGGTGTCGCCGCTGCGCCTCGACGACCCGTGGCCGGACGGCCCGCGCCTCGACAGCCTTCGCTGAGGCACTGAGGCACTGAGGCGCTGAGGCGCTGAGAGGCCGAGGCGCTGAGAGGCCGAGGCACTGAGGGCCCGAGGAGTCGAGGCGCCTGCCCATGGACGGTTCGCCCGTACGGACGGACCGCGCCGGGGAGCCGGGGGCTCCGGCCGGTATCCGGAGCCCCCGGCGAACCGGTGGAGTCAGGTGGCCGGGCGCGCGTGGTGGTCGTCGGTTCGGACAGCGGGCCCGCCCTCGGGGACGGACCCGCCGCGACCACCCGCGCGCCCGGTCGGGGGTGCGGACGCCTACAGCGTGCGCAGGGCCCGGTGGGCCAGGGTGGTGTCCCGCAAGGGCCTGAGGGCGAGGTGGACCAGGGCCAGGGCGTTGTCGTCCCCGGCGATCCGGTTCGCGCTCAACTCGCCGCAGGACAAGCACTGGTGGATGATCATCCACTCGCCGTCGGCGCGGACCGACAGGCTCAGCGCGGCCATCCGGCCTCCGCAGCCGGCCGCCCGGTCACCCGGAGTCCGGCCGTCGACATGACGGCTGGCCAGGCAGTTCGGGCAGTGGTTGCGGTGGGCGGTGCCGGGGGCGTCCAGCGGGACGTCCAGCCGGCAGTCCACACAGCGGAAGGCGTTCGCCCGGTGACCGCCCTGCTCGTGCAGGACGTCCTTGTACCGCTGCGGGCGGCGGTTCCGCCGGCCCCCGCCGGCGGTGTTCCCGTGTCGTGGCACGTTCGGTGCTCCCTCGTCCGCGCGCGGCTCAGAGCGTCCCGAACGCTTCGAGCGGGAACGGCGGTTGGGCGAGCGGCCGGACGGCCATCCGCATCAGGACGAGCTGGTTGTCGTCCGTGCAGACCGGGGTGGACGTCAGCTCGTCGCAGCGCACGCACCGGTGGACGACCGTCCAGTCCCCGGTGCGCAGCACCGCGATGGCGATTGGCGACATCCGGCCCAGGCAGTCGCTCGGACCGCCCTCGACGTGGTCGAGGACGTGCCGTGACTGCAGGCAGGACGGGCAGTGGTTGCGCCGCGTGCCGTCGGCGGCGTAGGTGGAGACGGTCAGACCGCACCGGACGCAGGCGAAGGTGGAGGTCTTCAGAGTGGGGGGAGTGCTGGAGGTGCTGGACACCCGGGGTGCTCCTTGCTGAGGGGGTTCTGCGATGGCAGCAAGAGCAGGCCGAGTGGCCTCGACGGTTCGTCAGGCCTGGTCGTCAGGCGGTGTGGCGAGGCGCACTCGGCGCGATCCGGGACATCAAGACACCCTCTCCGGCCGGGCGGTGGCCCGGGTCGATCGGTACGGAACGGAACGGCGCCAGCGTAACCGGGCCGGTCGCACGGGTGCCAACGAATAATTCCGCCCGCGCCCACCCTCGCCGCCGGGCCGGAGATAAGGGCGCGCAGGATGTCCGTGTGCAGATGACCAACGCGCCGCGGCCGGCGACCCTCGATGACACGTCGTCCGTCAGTCGATTACTGACCCGGGCCTTCGCCGACGACCCGATGATGTGCTGGTTCTTTCCCGACCCGGCCACCCGGCCGGCGGGGCTGGACGGCTACTTCACCACGCTGTTCACCCGGCAGTACGTCCGGCACGGGGTGTGCGAGCGGACGGCGGACGCGGCCGCCTTCTGGGTGCCGCCGCACGCGCAGGACAAGGCCGTCCCGGACGAGGAGACGCTCCGGGCACTCGTCGAGCCGCTCGGCGACCGTGCCGAGTCCTTCCGGCGCTCCGTCGAGGCGGCCGCCGCCAACACGCCGCAGGAGCCGCACTGGTACCTCGCGGTGATCGGCGCCGACCCGGCCGCCCAGGGACGGGGGCAGGGCGCCGCACTGCTGCGCTCGGGCCTGGCCAAGGCCGACGCGGCCGGGCTGCCGGTCTACCTGGAGTCCTCCAAGGAGTCGAACCTGGCCGTCTACGGGCACTTCGGCTTCGAGGTGCTGGAGGAGGTCCGGCTGCCGGAGGGCGGGCCGGCGCTCTGGGTGATGCGGCGTGTCACCGGTGGCCGCCGGCGGCGGTAGGCCTCGTCCCGGGCCCACCTCGCGGGAACAGACGGCCCCGGTGCTCGGCCAGGACATTCCCCCGTCGCCACGAAACGGGTCCGGCGCCACCACTCACACGGCGGGGCCAGAACCCGACATCGTCACTCTCGGACGTGACTGTGAACGTTGACGACGCTTCCGTCGGGGGCTCGAACGAAGAAGCGCCGGATCCCCCAGGGTTCCGTGGTCAAGGGATAGACCACCTGGTACCCGCGGCGCTCGGCTTCGGTGTACGCGGCATCGACGTCTTCGACTTCGACGGCCAGTGTCGATCGGGACGTGTGAGGGTCCCATGAGTCCGCGGCAGGGGATACCACGGTCATCTGCGCCGTCGGATTGTCCGGCGAGGCCAACATCAAGAAGCCGGGCTCGTCCATGCGCACGTCCATGCCCAGGAAATCGCTGTAGAAGCTCCGGCTCTCCCCGATGTCCCGGGTCGCGACATTGGGCATGATGCGGCGAACTCTCATGAGCGCACTGTAGCCGAGGGCCGCTCCGCGACTCTGTCCGAACGACAGGCCCTAACCGCCGACCCGGGGCCCGTCGGTCGCCGGAGGGCGGCTCCACCGGGACGGCGAGCACGTTCACCCGGGGCCCCGCCGCGCAGGACGGCGAGCGGGAGCGGGCGGCCGGTCGCGCAGGCCGGCATCGGGCGCCGGAGGGCCTGGGCACCGCCCGCCGGTGCGGCGGCCTCGGCGCGCGGCAGGCCCCCTCGTTGCGGCCCGGCGCGGGCGCCCCGGCAGGGCTCAGGTGGGCGCGGCGGATCCGGCCGTCGGCGGGCAGCGCTGCGTCGGTCCGGAGTGCGGTGTCGGTGACCCGCACGGTGTCGTCGGCGTGGGCCGGGATCGTTCGGCCGAGTGCGTCAGCCGTCCCCGCTGTGACCGTCCTGGCGAGGTCGGGCCCGGGGCCGGGGGCGGTGCCGAACCGCGGCCATGCCAGCCGACCGGCGGCGGCGTCGGCGCGGTGGCGACCATCCGGGAGCAGGCGTTTCCGCCTCGAGAACCGGCCCCGGCCCGTGCCGCCGCGGTCTTCCTGACGCGTTCTTGACGTGCGGATAATTCCCATGGGATGGAAAAGCCGGAATACAGTGCGAGTAAAGCCGTAGTCGTGGGAGGGCCGATGGAAACGACCATGCTGGAGCCGGACTGGCGCGCGCTCGGCGAACCGGGTGGCGGTCGGCTGGGGACGGAACACCTCCTGATCGCCGTGGCCGCGCAGCCGGGCCCCACCGGCGCGGCCCTCGCCGCCGCCGGGGCGGGGGCGGACACCCTGCAGGCCCTGGTCCGGGAGCGGGAGGGGCACTGGACGGCGGACGACGGGCCCACTGCCGTGCCCGCCGGGGAGGTGCTCGGTGCCTCCGCAGAGGGGGACCGGCCGCTGAGCGCGGCCGCCGCCCGGGTGCTCGCCGCCGCGACCGAGCAGGCCCGGCGGGACGGCGAACCGGCCTGCACCGCCGTCCACCTGCTGCGCGCCCTGCTCGATGACGGAGCCGACGGAGCCGACGGAACCGACGGAGCCGACGGCCCGACCCGCGCCGCCGAGCTGCTGCGTGCGGCGGGCGTCACGCCGCGGGCCGTCCTGGACCGGCTCGACGCCGCCGTGCGGCAGGCCGCCGCCGAACGTCCGGACGGCGGCGGCCTCGACCCGCTGCTGCGCCCCACCCGGGAGGCGCTGCTGGCCCGCCGCACGCACCGGGCCCCGCGCTGGAGGCGTCTGCTGCAGCCGGGCTCCTCCGGTGCGGCGGCCTGGATCCGGGCGGAGGCCGACGCCCAGGCCGAGCGCCTCGGCCGCCGTACGCCGGGCACCGAGCACGTCCTGCTCGCACTGCTGGCGGCGGGTGAAGTGGCCCGCCACGAGCCGGGGTTGGCGCCGGAGGCCGACGGTGGCGAGCTGCTCGTCGGGCTCGGTCTCGGCTACGCCCGGGCGTACGCCGCGTTGGAGTCCGGCGAGGTGACGCTGCCCGCCGACCCGCGCTCGGTCGAGGCCTATCTGGCCGATCTCGCCGGTCAGGGCACGGACCGGTTGGTCCGGGCGTTGTTGGAGGAGGACACGCGTGCCCGGCGTCTGGCCGAGGCCCTGCGTGGCTGAGGCGCCGCCGGGCCGGGGCGCCGTACGGCCGCGGGACCGTGGGACCGTGGGACGAGGAGAGAGGGACATCCGATGCACGTCACCCTCGCGGAGGAGCTGATGCTGCTCTCGCTGGACGACGAGTCCGGTGTGGCGAAGGACGCCGCCACCGCCGCCTGGGCCGCCGCGGGCGGCATCCTGGCCGAGCTGGTGCTGGCCGGGCGGGTCGCGATCGAGGACGGCCGGCTGAGCGTCACCGACCGCACCCCGACGGGTGAGCCGCTGGTGGACGACCGGCTGGCCCGGCTCGACGAGTGGGTGGCCGGGCGCCGCGCGGGCCGGGCCAAGGCGGCCGACTGGCTGGTCAAGGACCGGGCCACGGTCGTCGCGGACACCGTCGGGCGGCTGTGCGAGCGGGGCCTGGTGGCCGAGGAGCGGCGCCGGGTGCTGGGCATCTTCCCGGTCCGCCGCTACCCGGAGGCGGACGACAGCGTGGAGCGCGAACTGCGCGAGCGGTTGGCCGCGGCCGTGTTGAACGGCGCCGAGCCGGATGTGCGCACCGCCGCGCTGGTGGCCCTGTTGCACGGCTCCCGGCTGCACCGGCTGGCGTTCCCCGGGCTGCCCGGCAAGCGGGTCGAGCCGCGCTTCGCCGAGATCGCCGCCGGTGACGGGGCGGCCGATTCGGTCCGTGAGGCGATCCGGACCATGCAGCTCACCATGGTCGCCGTCACCACCGCGGCCGCCGTGGCGGCGACGACCGCCGCGACCGTCTGAGTCCGCGGGCGGGCCGCGCGCCGAGCCGGGTGCGGCCCGCCCGGCGGGTGTCGCGGTGCCGCACCGCTCAGAGCACCGTGGCGCCGAGGGTGATCGAGCCGAGCACCACCAGGACCCCGAGTGCGAGGAACCCGTACTCCAGTCCCGTGCGTTCCCGTCCGTCCACCAGGACCTGCCGCGGGTCCGCCGGGTCGTAGCGGACCGGGACGAAGCCGCCGTCCGGCAGCGGGTGGCGGGGGGTGGAGGGGACGGGGGAGAAGATCTCGACCACCCGGCCGTCCTCGGTCTCGAACTGCAGCAGCGGCCGCGGCGGCAGCGCGTGGTCCTCCGGTGCCAGGGCGCGCTCGCGCACCAGTGCCCGCACGGGGACGCCGACCCGGCGCAGCCGCCGCAGTTCGCGCAGGCCGACCACGCCGGCGAGGTAGGCGACCACGCCGCCCAGCGCACCGAACACCACCACGGCGAACCCGGCCGTACCGCCCATCGCCGCCTCCCTGTCCGCGAGTCCGCGAGTCCGCGAGTCCCCAGGGCTCCAGTATGGCGCGGGCGGGGCGCTCTTGACGCCCCGGAATGGTCCAGTCCACTCTGAGTGGCGGCATGTTCCTGTCATCACCGGCCCTCCGTCACCACACCCCGGCCGGTCCCGACCACCGCAAGGAGCACCGTCCGTGACCAGGCGCCCCGCCGTCCTCGCCGTCCTCGCCGCCCTCACCCTCGGCTGCGCCGCCCCGGCGGCCGTGGCCGCCACCCCCGTCGCCCCGGCGGCCGTGGTCAAGGTCAGCACCGCCAAACAGCTCCAGAGCGCGCTCGCCGCCGCCGCGCCCGGGCAGACCATCCAGCTCGCCGACGGCACCTACTCCGGCAACTTCAAGGCCACCACCCCCGGCACCGCCGCCGCCCGGATCACCCTCACCGGCTCCGCGAAGGCCGTCCTCACCGCGCCGTCCGGCGGCGGCTACGGCCTCCACCTGAACGGCGCGAGCTACTGGACCGTCCAGGGCCTGACCGTCACCGGCGGCCAGAAGGGCATCATGGCCGACTCGGCGAACTACGTGCTCCTCGACGACGTGACGGTCCACCACACCACCATGGAGGGCGTGCACTTCCGCAACTCCAGCGCCCACGGCACGCTGCGCGGCTCGCGGATCCACGACACCGGCCTGAACCGGGACGGCATGGGCGAGGGCGTCTACGTCGGCACCGCCAACACCCTGACCGACCGCAGCGACTACGTGCAGATCACCGGGAACACCTTCGGTCCGAACATCGGCGCCGAGAACGTCGACCTCAAGGAGGGCACCACCGGCGGCCTTGTCTCCGGCAACACCTTCGACGGCGACGGCCTCACCGGGCGCAACTACGACGACTCCTGGGTCGACGTGAAGGGCAACGACTACGTCGTCGAGAACAACACCGGGCGGCGCACGACCGACGACGGCTACCAGGTCCACAGTGTCCGGCCGGGCTGGGGCTGCGGCACCGTCTTCCGGGGAAACCGCTCCGACCTCACCGGTGCCACCGGGCCGGACCGGTACGCGATCGACGTGACCGACTACGACGCGGCCACGTGCGGGGTCACGATCGGCGCGGGCAACACCGTCACCGGGGGCCGGGGCCTGGTGAACCCCGGCATCCCCGTCGGCTGACGGCCGTGCCCTTCGGTCGACGGCTGGGGCCCGGTGGCCGACCGACGGACCCGTCGGCCGGCCACCGGGCCCGCCCGCTACAGCGAGTGGAGCGGCACGGCCGGGTCGGCCAGCGCCTTGGTGTCCACCACCCGTCCCGAGCGCACCAGTTCGCGGATCGGGTCGGTGACGTCCCAGACGTTGACGTTCATCCCCGCGAGCACCCGGCCGCCGGAGAGCCAGAACGCGATGAACTCGCGGGTGGCCGGCTCCCCGCGGAACACCACCTGGTCGTAGCCGTCCGGCTCGACGTAGCCGACGTACTCCATGCCGAGGTCGAACTGGTCCGTGAAGAAGTAGGGGACACGGTCGTACACCGCGTCCGGCTGCCCGAGCAGCGCGCGGGCGGCGGTCTGCGGCTGGTTGAGCGCGTTGGCCCAGTGCTCGACCCGGATGTGCTTGCCGTACAGCGGGTGGTAGGCGTTGGCGACGTCGCCGGCCGCGTAGACGTCCGGGTCCGAGGTGCGCAGGTGCCGGTCGGTCTTGATCCCGTTGTCGACCTCCAGCCCGGCCGCCTCGGCCAGGCCGGTGGCGGGGGCGATGCCGATGCCGACGACCACGGCGTCGGCCGCCACCGTCGTGCCGTCGGCGAGCTTCACGCCGCTCACCGTGCCGCCCTCGCCGGTCAGTTCGGCCACCCTGGCGCCGAAGCGCAGGTCCACGCCGTGCTCCCGGTGCAGATCGGCGAAGACCTGGGCGACCTCCCGGCCGAGCACCCGCAGCAGCGGGAGTTCGAGCGCCTCCAGCACCGTCACCTCGGCGCCGGCCTCCCGTGCCGCGGCCGCCACCTCCAGCCCGATCCAGCCCGCGCCGATCACCGCGATCCGGGCGCCCGGCCGCACCGCCTGCTTGATCCGGTCGCTGTCCTCGACCCGGCGCAGGTAGAGCACCCCGTCCTGGTCCGCGCCGGGAACCGGCAGCCGGCGCGGCACCGAGCCGGTGGTCAGCAGCAGCTTGGCGTACTCCACCCGGCCGTCGTCGGCGAGCGTCACCGTGTGCGCGGCCGGGTCGATCGCGGCCACCGCCGTGCCCAGCCGCAGCGTGACGTCGTGCTCCGCGTACCACTGCGGCGGGTGGACGTAGATCTTCTCCCGGGGCGTCTTGCCCTGCAGGTAGCCCTTGGACAGCGGCGGCCGCTCGTAGGGGCGCTCGTGTTCCTCGCCGATCAGGACGATGCCGCCCCGGTAGCCGGCCTCGCGCAGCGCCTCGGCCGCCTTCGCGCCGCCCAGGGACGCCCCGACGATGACGACCGGGCGCTCCCGCCCGCCGTCCGTTCCGGTCGTCCCGGTGTCCGTGCCCGCCATGCTCGACTCCTCGCTCTCCGGCCGTGGTCGCGCTCAGCCTGCCGCCATCCGGGTGGCGTGTCGAGACCGCGCCTGGCGCGCCGCACCACGCTCGCCCGCACGAGTGAATGTGGGGTGCGGGCGGGCTCCGGGCGCCTCACCCGGTCATCGCGTCCCTGACCAGCGCGGTGTCGGTGAACTGCTCGAAGCGGACGATCCGCCCGCCGCGCACCGTGAACCGGTGGGCGACCCGCACCGCGAGCGGCCTTCCGGTGGCCCTGTGGACGGCCGTGTAGCGGCCCAGCACCACCACGGTCTCGCCGTCCACCACGTAGGTGTCGTCGTGTGCCGTCCAGTCGTCCCACTCGGCGGCCAGCCGCTCCATCACATTGGCGGTGACGCCCTTCGGGGTGCGGTACGTGCCGCCCAGCGGGAAGCCGGCCATCTCGGTCCACTCCACGTCGTCGGACAGGGTGGCGCGCAGCGCGGCCAGGTCGCCCCGGGCGGAGGCCAGGTACTGGCGGCGCACCACGTCGGCGGGGGCGGGCGACTCGGCGAAGGAGGCGACGTCCCGCGGGATCTCGATCACCGTCCGCTCACCCCCAGGCCATCTCGCCCATGGCGACCTTGGTGCCGATGTCCACCGCGATCCGCAGCCCCAGCTTCGGGAAGCGCCGCTCCAGCGCCTCCTTGGCGGCGGCCGCGTCCGCGGCCCGGCCGATCTCCGTCTCGAAGGCGCGCAGGTAGGCGCGGGTGTGGTCGACGGCGTTCAGATCGGTGGGCGCGCCAGCGATCCGGTGGCCGGCCGCCACCCAGGTCGGGTGGAGCGCCTCGATGCCGTCCAACAGGTCGATCCAGGCGGCCCGTTGGGCGGAGGAGGGGGTGTCGGCCGTCCACACGTGCAGGCCCTCGAAGAGCAGCACACCGCCCAGCACGGCGCGGTGGTGGTGCTGCCAGAGGTAGTGCCGGTCCGGCAGGTGGAAGTCGGCGCCGCGCAGCTCGAAACGGTGGCCCTCGAAGACCAGCTCGTCGCCGTGCAGCACGTCCGGCCGCACCAGCCGGGTGGGCAGCTCCGGGCCGAGGTGCGCCCAGGCGCGCAGCTTGGCCTCGTACGTCTCCTGGATGTGCTCGACGGTCGACGCGGTGGCCAGGAAGCGGGCCCCCGGGAACGCGTCCTGCACCTCCTGGGCGCCGAAGTAGAAGTCCGGGTCGCCGTGGCTGACGAAGACCGTGGTCAGCCGCTTGCCGCAGGCCTCGATCCGTTCCACCAGGCGGCGCCCGTCGGAGCGGGTGAAGCCGGCGTCCACCAGCAGCGCGTCGTGCGGGCCGGTGACCAGGACGGAGGTCTTGTTGAGCGAGCTGTCGGGGCTGTCGATGATCTCGAAGTCGAGTGCGCTCATGGGTCTTGCGTCCTTCCTCGCGCCGGGCACGCCTCGCCGTCAGCATCGGTGCTCGGCGCGCCGCCCGCATCCGGAAGGATCAGCGGCGGGTCCAGAGCGTGAGGTCGCTGCTGGTGGCCACCGCGAGGGTCCGGCCGGTCGGGGAGAAGCCGGCCGCGCGGAAGGTCGACCAGTTGGAGTCGAGGATCAGCCACCAGCTCTCGCCGTGCTCGCCCTGCCACGGCCCCCGGCCGCTCGCGAGCAGCACCCGGTGGTGCGGCCACTCCGGGGCGACCACCTCGATGTGCCAGCCGCCGTCGGCGGCGGTGTGCAGCCCGCCGCCCCACAGCCCCGCCACCGGGATGCGCACGTCCGCGACCTGGCCGAGACCCGGGCAGGCGAGGTCCAGGCCGTCCGGGTCCTCGGCGGGCTCGTGGTCACGGGCCAGCTTGAGGCCGGTCGCCGCGTCGAACAGGCCGTGGCCGCTGTGGGAGACCGTCAGCACCAGGTCGTGCCCGCTCTCCGGGTGCACGGCGAAACCGACGCCGAGCAGCCCGCCGACCGCGAGCAGCCCCCGGCCGACCGGCCGCCACGGCTCCGGCGGGGCGGTCACCTCGGCGGCCATGATCCGGTCGCGGAGGTGCTGCTGGTGCGAGGTCAGGGCCATGCGGCCGATCATCCCACCGGGGCGGGCCCGCCGCGCCCGGCCCGCCGCCCGGAGGAGCCGACCGCCCGGAGAAGCCTGACCGCTGCGCCCGCCGCCCGGAGGCCCGGGAACGACGTCACCGACGGCACCCGGCTCGACACGGACGTCCCGGAACCGTGCCGCGGTGCGCGGGAACAGCGGCCCCGCGGCACGCGTTCGTCCGATCATGACCGACGACGCCGCACCTGAGATCCTCCGCTACGCCGCCTTCGCCACCCGCCCCGAGGGCGGCAACCCGGCCGGCGTGGTGCTCGACGCCACCGGGCTGACCGACGAGCGGATGCTCGCCGTCGCCGCCGAGGTCGGGTACTCCGAGACCGCCTTCCTGACCGCCGGCCCGGCCGAAGGCACCTACCGGGTGAGGTACTTCAGCCCGCTCGCCGAGGTGCCGTTCTGCGGACACGCGACGGTCGGCTCCGCCGTGGCCCTGGCCGAGCACACCGGCCCGGGCCGGTACGTCTTCCGGACGGCGGCCGGGGACGTCCCGGTCGAGGTCGAGCGCGGCGCCGACGGGCTGCTGCGCGCCACCCTCACCAGCGTCGAGCCGAAGGTCGAGGAGGTGCCGGCGGCCGACGTCACGCGGGCGCTCGCCCTGCTCGGCTGGTCGGCGGCCGACCTCGACCCGGCCCTGCCGCCCCGGGTCGCCTACGCGGGCGCCCGGCACCTCGTCCTGCCGGTCGCCACCCGCGAACGGCTGGCCCGGCTCGACTACGACTTCGACGGCCTGGCCGCCTTCATGCGCGCCCGCGACCTGACCACCCTGCAGCTCGCCTGGCGCGAGACCCCCGAGGTCTTCCACGTCCGCGACCCCTTCCCGGTCGGCGGCGTGGTCGAGGACCCGGCCACCGGCGCCGCCGCGGCCGCCTTCGGCGCCTACCTGCGGGAACTCGGTGCGGTCGGGGCCCCCGCGGTGTTGACGCTGCACCAGGGCGACGACCTGGGCCGCCCCGGCGTCCTGCGGGTCGAACTGCGCGCGGAGGACACCCGGGTCCGGGTCTCCGGCACGGCCGTGGCCATCGGCTGACACGGGCTTCGGGGCCTCGGGGCCTCAGGGCGGGGGCTGCGGCAGGACGACCCGCTCGCCCTCGCCCCGGGGCTCCTCGAAGCTGCCGAAGTAGTGGTCGAACAGCTCCGCGGTGACGAAGGAGGAGTTGGCGCCGGCCTGCTGGTTGCGGAGCGCCAGGCGGCGCTCCAGCGTCGCCCGGTCGGCCTTGAGGTGGACCAGCTCCCAGCGGCAGCCGTGGCTCTCCACCAGCGCCTTGTAGGTGTCCCGGGCCGTGCGGCTGCGGAAGGTGTAGTCCACCACCACATCGCGGCCGGCCCGCATCAACTCGACCAGTTCGACGAGTTGTTCGCGGCGGATCCCGTCCTTGAGCCGGTCGAACTCCGCCCGCGGCAGGACCAGCCCGGCATCGCACCGCCCGAGCCGCTCCCAGACCACCTCGTCGATCGACAGCCGCGCGTAGCCCCGCCGGACGAGGCCCATCGCATACGTGGTCTTGCCCGCCCCGGGGAGACCGCACATCAGCACCACCGTGCCCGATTGCCGTGTCACCGGCCCACAGTAGGCCGTGTGGGGCGGCTCCGCCCCGCTCTCGGCGGGCGCAAATTCGTTCGCGCGGGCCCGCCCGGATGGGCGAAGCTGCTCCGGTGCAGCGAGCGAACAACCGGACCGTGACGGTCGATCTCACGTACGGCGACGAGTACTTCGGGCAGCTGGGGCCCTTCGAGGTGGAGCTCGGCTGGTGGTCCTCCGTGGACGAGGTCGTCGCGCGGGCGACGGACGCGGCCGGGGTGCCGGTGCTGGTGGCGCGGCTGATGGAGGGGCGGAGCGCGGACCCGGGCCACGGCGGGCGGGTGCGCTACCACGCCGAGGCGCTGCGCCGGCCGGCCGGACGCGAGGCCGGAGCCCCGGACGCCGGGACGGCCGCGCTGCTCGGCCCGGCCGAACGCCGTGCCGCCTGGGCCACGCCCGAGGGCCTGCGGTCGGCGCTGGCCTGGGCGGAGGCGGAGCTCGCCGGCGTCGGCCGCCCGCGGTCCGGGCCCGCCCGGCAGATCCGGACCTGGAACCTCTCCGGCCTCTTCCGCCTCCCCACCGCCACCGGCACCGACGCCTGGCTGAAGACCACGACGCCCGCGTTCAACGCCCGCGAGGACGAGGCCATCGCGCTGCTCGGCGGCGTCGACGGCGCGCTCGTCCCGACGGTGCTCGCCGCCGACCCCTCCGGCGGGCGGCTGCTGCTCGACCACGTCCCCGGTGAGGACTGCTGGAGCCCGTCCGCCGCGACCGTCGCCGACGTCGTCCCCCGGTTCGTCGCCGCCCAGGCCGCGCTCGCCGCGCGCCCTGCCGACCTGGCCGGCCTGCGCGACCGCACCCCCCGCACCCTGGCCGCCCAGCTGACGGCTCTGCTGGACCGGCTCCCCGAGGAGACCGACCTCACGCCCGGGGAGGTGGACGGCCTGGCCCGCTTCGCCGCCGGCCTTCCCGGGCTGCTGGACCGGCTCGCCGCCTGCGGCCTGCCGGAAACGCTGCTGCACGGCGACTTCCACCCCGGCAACTGGCGCTCCGACGGCGTGCGCCCGGTGGTCGTCGACTACGCCGACTCCTGTCTGGGCCACCCCGCCCTGGACGGGCTGCGCCCCCGCGCCTACCTGAGCCCGGAGGCCTGGCAGCACCATGCCCGGGTCTGGACCGAGGCCTGGCGGCGCCATGCCCCCGGCTCCGATCCGCGCCGCGCCCTCGAACTCGCCGAGCCGCTCCACCACCTGTCCTACGCGCTGCGCTACCAGGAGTTCCTGGACCACATCGAGCCGAGCGAACGCCCGTACCACGAGGGCGATCCGGCCGCCGAGCTGCGCGCCGCGCTGGCCTGCGGGGCGGCCGGGTAGCCGGACGTAGACTGCCGTGGTGGAACGACCGACCGCGACCCCGATCCTGCCGGAGCTGCCGCTGCAGGAGCTGGAGTGCTTCGCCGTCCTCGTCCACCAGCTGCACTTCGGGCGGACGGCGGAGCGCCTGGGCGTCTCCCAGGGGCGGGTCTCCCAGCTGATCAAGCGCCTGGAGAGCCGGGTCGGCGCCCCGGTGTTCCGGCGGACCAGCCGCCGGGTCGAGCTGACCGGGCTGGGGCGGGAGCTGGCCGAGCAGGTGGTGCCCGCCTTCGAGCGACTCCGGGAGGGGTACGACACCGCCCGGGCCCGGGCCGCGACGGCGAGGCCGCTGCGGCTGGGCTTCCAGTGCGCGGTGTACCAGCCCGTCGCCCGGGTGATCGCGAGCCTGCCGGAGGGGGCGGCGCAGCTGGTCGAGCTGCCGTGGGCGGACCCGTTCTCGCTGCTCGCCCGGGGCGAGGTGGACCTGGCGATCGTGCTGGCCCCGTGCCGGGAACCGGGGCTGGAGGTGCTGATGGAGTTCTCCCGGCAGCCGGTGTACGTGGCGGTCTCCGCCGCGCAGCGCCTCGGCGGAACGGACGGGCTGAGCGCCGACGAGCTGGCCGCGCTGCCGCTGATCGAGCCGCGCGGTCCGGCGCCCGAGTACTGGCGGCGGGTCCACGCGCCCCGGCGGACGCCGAGCGGCCGGCAGCTGTCGTACGCGGCGGGTGCGGCCACCATCCAGGAGGGCCTGTCGATGGTGGCCGGCACCCGTCAGGGGCTGCTGGTGTGCGAGCGCAGCACGGCGTACGTCCAGCGGCCGGACATCCGCTTCCTGCCGGTGCCCGAGCTGGAGCGGACCTCGCTGGAGGTGGTCCGCAACGAGCGGCGCCCGCACCCGCTGGCGGCCGGGTTCGTCGAGCTGCTCGCCGGGCAGGTCGACTGAGCCGGCCGGGCCGCGGGAGCCCGGCCCGGCTCCCGCTGCCCGGGGGGTCGGCGCTCGCCGGGCCGGAAGGTCAGTGCTCGTCCTGTCGTCGGCCGCCCGGCCGGGAGAGCAGGGTGAGCAGCAGTCCGGCGGCGGCCAGTCCGGCCGCCGTGAACAGGACGGCGTGGTTCCCGGCCCGGTCGACGACGAGGCCGCCGGCGAGGGAGCCGAGTGCGATGCTCGCGTTGAACACGCCCGCCCAGACCGCCGCCGAGGCCTCGATCCGGGCCGGGTCGGCGATGCGGACCCAGGTCTGGGTGGAGACCGACACCCCGCCGTACGAGGCGCCCCAGACGACCAGGACGAGCAGGACGGCGACGAGGCCGGTGGCGTGGGCGAGCAGGGCGGCGGCCAGGGCGACACCGGTCAGGGCGAGGGCGACGGCGGTCTTCGGACGGCGCCCGGACAGCGGGCCGAGGGTGAAGTTCCCGGCGACGCCCGCGAGTCCGTACACCAGCAGGCAGGCGGCGACGGCGCCGCTGCTCAGGCCGGCGTCGGCTTCGAGGACCGGGCGGACGTAGGTGTAGCCGGTGAAGTGGCCGAGCACGACGAGGGCGGTGATGGCGGTCCCGGCGGCGACGCCCCGGTGGCGCAGGGCGCCGGCCGGTCCGCCGAGCCGTCCGCGCTCGTGCGCGGGCAGCGCGGGCAGGGTGGCGGCGAGGACGGCGGCGGAGGCGGCGCCGAGCAGGGCGAGCGCCCAGAACGCCGAGCGCCAGTCGAGCAGTGTGGCCAGGTAGGTGCCCAGCGGGACGCCGAGGACCGAGGCGATGGAGACGCCGGAGAAGATCAGCGTCATGGCGAGCGCGACACGCGGGCCGTCGGCGAGGCGCGGGCCGAGGCTCGCGGCGAGGCCCCAGACGATGCCCATGGCGGCGCCGAGCAGGACCCGGCCGACGGCCAGCACGGCGAAGTTCGGCGCCAGCGCCGTCACCGCGTCGGCCAGGCCGAGCAGCAGCATGAAGGCGACCAGGACGGTCCGGCGGTCGCGCAGGCCGACGAGCAGCGGGGCGAAGGGGGAGAGGACGGCGGCGATCAGGCCGGTGATGGTGAGGGAGAGGCCGGTGACCCCGTCGGTGACCCCGAGGCTGTGGGACATCGGGGTGAGCAGGCCGACCGGCATCATCTCGGACGACACCACGGTGAAGGTGGCGAGCGCGACGGCGAGGACGGGGGACCAGCGGTGCGGGGCGGCGGGTGAACCGGTGGGCGGGGCAAGGGTTTCGGCGTTCGGCATGCGGCCAGCTCACCAGCCGGCGGAGGGGCCGAACAAGATCGATGATCTCATCGATCCATTAGCCCGGCTCATCGATCGGCCCGCCGGCTCCTCGACCGCCCGGCTCCCGGCTTCCCGGGCCTCGACCGCCCGGCCCTCCGGAGCTCCCGGTGGCGCCCGCCGCGACGGACCGCGGTGGGCGCCACCGGGACGGGTTCACTCCGCGGGGGCGATCCGGTAGCCGCCGCGGGCCGAGTGGAGGCTGAGCGCCTCCACCGGGCAGTAGTCCACCGCCTCGTTCAGCCCGTCCGTCAACTCCGCGCCGCCGTCGGCGTACCCGGCCAGCGGTGCGGCCAGCCCGTCGGCGCCGAGGGCCAGCGACTCGGGGGCGCTCAGGGTGCACATCCCGGAGCCGATGCAGCGCGCCCGGTCGACCCGGACGACCACCGGCTCGGTGTCGGCGCGGCCGGTCACCAGGCCACCTGCAGGGCGTTGGGGCTGCGGGTGAGCAGGCCGCGCCGCCAGTCGATCCGCTCGACGGGTTCGGCCAGTCGCAGCGCGGGCAGCCGGCGGGCCAGGCGGTGCAGGGCGAGTTCCAGCTCCATCCGGGCGAGCCAGGCGCCCAGGCAGTGGTGCGGTCCGGCGCCGAAGGTGAGGGTGGGGGCGCTCAGCGGGGCGAACAGTTCGGTGCGCAGGTCCCCGGTGAAGGCCTCCGGGTCGTGGTTGGCGGCGGCCGCGTCGGCGGCGACGACGCTGCCCGCCGGGATGACCACGCCGCCGATCTCGACGTCCTCGACGGTGCGGCGCATCAGCCCGGGCAGGTGTTCCTGGCGGTCGCCGAGCGGGACGGCGCGCAGCAGCTGCTCGGTCGCGGCGGCGGCGCTGGCCTCGTCGGAGGCGAGCCGCTGCCAGGCCTCGCGACCGTCCTGGAGCAGGTAGACCAGGGCGTTGCCGAGGCTGGTCATGGTGGTCTCGTGTCCGGCCACGACCAGGCCGATGACGAGCATGACCAGCTGGCCCTCGGTGATCGAGCCGTCCTCGGCGGCAGCCGTGAGCAGGCTGCTGACCAGGTCCTCGCCGGGGGCGGCCCGGCGTTCGGCGATCACCTCGGAACCGAAGGCGGCGAACTCGGTCATCGCCGTGACGATCGCCTCGGGGCTGTGGGCGGTGACGGAGAGCGCGTGGTCGCTCCAGTGCGCGAGCCGCTTGCTGTCCAGGTTGTCCAGGCCCATCAGCCGGCTGATCACCGCGACCGGCAGCGGGCGGGAGTAGCCGGCGATGATGTCGGCGGGGGAGCCGTGGTCGATCAGCTCGTCGATCAGCGACTCGACCACCGAGGCCACCCAGGGCCGCCAGCGTTCGATCGCGCGCGGGGTGAAGGCCCGCTGCACGGTGCGGCGCAGCCGCTGGTGCTCGGCGCCGTCGATGTTCAGCATGCCGTCCGGGTCGTCCAGGATGTTGGGCGTGACCGTGATCGGCGGGGCGTCCGGCGCGTAGAGCGGGGCGCGGCCCAGCCGCGGGTCGGTCAGCACCTGGCGCACGTCGGCGTGCCGGCTGACCAGCCAGACCGGCGTGCCGGTGGGCAGCGCGGCGAGGCGGGGCGGGCCGGGTTCGAGCAGCCGCATGCAGTGGAGCGGGGGGAGCGGGGCGGTGCCGGCGCTGGTCGCACTGTTCTCGATGGACATCCGTACTCCAGACTCCAGGGAGGTGGGCCGCGGGACGCGACCCGACGGGGGGTGGAACCGGGGATGGTGCGGGGACGGGTGATGCGGCCGGCTGGCGGCTCGACACGGGCCGGGGTTCGGTCGGGCTCCTACGAGGGTGTGGCGCGAAATGTACGGGGGCGTACGGTCGGTACGCACCGGGCGCGGACGGCGCGGGGGCACGCGCCGACGGGTGGGGCGGGTGTGCTGAGCGTGGTCGGGTGGACCGTTTCAGCTACGACCGTACGTGGGTGGCGGGGCGCCCGTCTGCGGCACTTCCAGCCAACGCCGGTGCTTTCCGGGCACTTCGAGGCGCACGGACAGGCGCTCGGCGCCACCTGTACGCCCCCATGGCCACGGCCGCGCCGGGCTGTCGCAGGGCCCTCGGCGGATACCCGGCCGGCACGTGCCGCGGGACGGTTCGGGGCGGCTTCGCGGGCCGGTTCGCGGGCCGTCGTCAGGTGGACGGACGGGCCGTCGGTCGACGCGGTGAGCCCTTATCACACGGCGTCACCCCGGATCGCCCCGGGCGCTCCGCCGGTGGCCGGCCGGGCGGACGATACGCTTCGTGGGCAGTTCGTCTTGCAGTCTTTTGTCGCAGGTCACGCCGGTGCAGAGCCGCGCCGGCCGACGGAGGTGGAATCGGATGCCCCAGCAGGTCAAGGCAGTCATCGCGCGCGCCAAGGGCGCGCCCGTGGAGGTGACCACGATCGTGGTGCCCGACCCTGGCCCGGGCGAGGCCGTGGTCCGGATCCAGGCGTGCGGCGTCTGCCACACCGACCTCCACTACCGGGAGGGCGGCATCAACGACGAGTTCCCGTTCCTGCTCGGCCACGAGGCCGCGGGCATCGTGGAGTCGGTCGGCGAGGGCGTCACCGAGGTCGAGCCCGGTGACTTCGTCGTCCTCAACTGGCGCGCGGTGTGCGGCCAGTGCCGCGCGTGCCGGCGGGGCCGCCCGCAGTACTGCTTCGACACCCACAACGCCAAGCAGAAGATGACGCTGCTGGACGGCACCGAGCTGTCCCCGGCGCTGGGCATCGGCGCGTTCGCCGAGAAGACCCTGGTCGCGGCCGGCCAGTGCACCAAGGTGGACCCGGCGGCCGAGCCGGCCGTGGCCGGCCTGCTGGGCTGCGGCGTGATGGCGGGCCTCGGCGCCGCGATCAACACCGGCAACGTCGGCCGGGGCGACACGGTCGCGGTGATCGGCTGCGGCGGCGTCGGCGGCGCGGCCGTGATGGGCTCGCGGCTGGCGGGCGCGTCGAAGATCATCGCCGTGGACATCGACGACCGCAAGCTGGAGACCGCCCGCAAGCTGGGCGCCACCCACACCGTCAACTCCCGCACCACCGACCCGGTCGAGGCGATCCGCGAGCTGACCGGCGGCAACGGCGCGGACGTGGTGGTCGAGGCGGTCGGCCGGCCGGAGACCTACAAGCAGGCCTTCTACGCCCGCGACCTGGCCGGCACCGTCGTCCTGGTCGGCGTGCCGACCCCGGAGATGACGCTGGAGCTGCCGCTGCTCGACGTCTTCGGCCGCGGCGGCGCGCTGAAGTCCTCCTGGTACGGCGACTGCCTGCCCTCGCGGGACTTCCCGATGCTGATCGACCTCCACCTCCAGGGCCGCCTGGACCTCGGCGCCTTCGTCACCGAGACCATCGGGCTCGACGCCGTGGAGCAGGCCTTCGAGCGCATGCACCAGGGCGACGTCCTGCGTTCGGTGGTGATCCTGTGACCTCGCCCCGCATCGACCGGCTGGTGACCGCCGGGACCTTCGAACTCGACGGCGGCAGCTGGGAGGTGGAGAACAACGTCTGGATCGTCGGGAACGACGAGGAGGCGGTGGTGATCGACGCCGCGCACGACGCCGAGGCCATCGAGGCCGCGCTCGGCGGGCGCCGGCTGCTGGCGATCGTCTGCACCCACGCGCACAACGACCACATCGACGCGGCCCCGGCCCTCGCCGCCCGCACCGGTGCGCCGATCCTGCTGCACCCCGACGACCTGCCGCTGTGGAAGCTCACCCACCCCGAGCGGCTGCCGGACGGCGAACTGGCCGACGGCGGCCGGATCGAGGTGGCGGGCACCGAGCTGACCGTGCTGCACACCCCGGGCCACGCGCCGGGCGCGGTCTGCCTGTACGCGCCCGCACTGGGCACCGTCTTCACCGGCGACACCCTGTTCCAGGGCGGCCCGGGCGCCACCGGCCGGTCGTTCTCGCACTTCCCGACGATCGTCGACTCGATCCGCGAGCGGCTGCTGACGCTCCCGGCCGAGACCGTGGTGCGCACCGGCCACGGCGACCCGACCACCATCGGCGCCGAGGCCCCGGCCCTGCCGGAGTGGATCGCGCGCGGGCACTGACGCCCCGCCCGTACGGCCCCAGGGGAACGACCGCTCCCCGGGGGCCGTACCATCGCGATCATGGCCCACGACCCGCGCGACCTCGACGAATCCCTCCTCGCCTTCTGGCGGGAGCGGCACATCTCCACGCTGACCACCACCCGCCCGGACGGCACGCCGCACGTGGTGCCGGTGGGTGTGACGTACCAGCCGGAGACGGGGACCGCCCGGGTGATCACCAGCCGCACCAGCCGCAAGGCCCGCAACGTCGCCGAGGCCGGCCCCGGCGGCCAGCGGGTCGCGGTCTGCCAGGTGGACCGGGCCCGCTGGTCGACCCTGGAGGGCGTGGCGGTCGTCCGCGACGAGCCCGAGCAGGTCGCCGAGGCGGAGCGCCGCTACGCCGAGCGCTACCGCGAGCCGAGGGGCAACCCGGACCGGGTGGTCATCGAGATCACCGTCGACCGCGTCCTCGGCCGGGCGGGCGGAGCGGCCGCGTCCTCCTGAGCTCCGGAATCGCCTGACCCGATGGTTGATTCGTCACTGTCGGTGATGTGAATGGCACATGAAAGATTCCGAACTTGTCCGCGCTTCTTCCACGAGGGCGCGTTGATGTGATCTCATTGGTCGCGCACGGTCAAGCGGAGGCCTGGGTTGCGGTACACCCGTCTCCGCAGCTCGGGGAACGACACCAGGCGCGCAAATCCAGCGCATCTGCAGTGAGCGCTCGGGAGGGGATCGGATCGGTGTGCGGATGCGCCGGGTGGACAACCCGGCGCCTTTCATGTGGGTACGTGGTGCCGGTGGTCCGCGGTTGCGGCCCGGGGGCGTGACGGCCCGGCGGTAGCAGTTCTCACCGACGTGCGGACAGGAATTCGGAGCCGACCTCCGAATGCGGTCCGCCCGCCGTCGCGGCAGTGGAATCCGACGCCCTGCCCGCACCGCCCGGTGGCCGGCCCCCGAATCCGGGCCGCGTGCGTTCCCCGAAGAGCTGGTGCAAAGGCCCCCCTGCGGCCGAAAGCCGTGTTCCCTGGTCAGAGGTTCTGATCGCGATTCAACGTGCCCTGGAACGACCACGGAACAACGCCGTGGCGCTCCGTCCTGAGGAAGGTGCATCGAGTCATGTCTTCTGCAAGCACCGCACCACCGCAAGAACTGGACTGGATCCTGGAGGAGGGCGCGCCGGCGACCCTCGTCGCCCCTCGATTCGAAGGCGTCGAAGCGGCCTGCGCGTGGCTGAACGCGCTCCTGCCCGACCTCCGTGCCGCGCTTCAAAGGTACGGCGCGCTGTACCTGCGCGGGCTTCCGGTCGCCTCCGTCGAGGACTTCGCGCTCGTCCGGGACGTCCTCGTCCCCCAGCGGACCCCCTACCGGGAGAAGGCCACGCCCCGCAGCAGCTTCGGCAACGACGTCTACTCGTCCACCGACCTGCCGCCGGCCCAGTCCATCCGGATGCACAACGAGAACAGCTACACGCTGACGTTCCCGGGCCTCCTGATGTTCGCCTGCCTCATCGCCCCGGAGGAGGGCGGAGCGACCCCGGTGGCGGATTGCCGGGAAGTCCTGCGGAAACTCCCGGCCCCCCTGGTCGAGCGCATTCGCTCCCACGGCTGGACACTGCACCGCAGCTACGACGAGAACATCTCCGTGAGCTGGGAGAAGGCATTCGCGACCGAAGACCGGGAGGAGGTGGAGAAGTACTGCGCGGAGAACCTGATCTCCTGCCGCTGGGACGACGAGGGAAATCTGAAAACCGTCCAGCGGCGGCCCGGAATCATCCGGCACCCGTCGACCGACGAGGAAGTCTGGTTCAATCACATGGCCTTCTGGAATTCCTGGTCACTGGACGAGGAACTCCGCGACACGCTCGTCGGTGAATTCGGCGCGGACGGCCTGCCGTTCGAAACCGGCGTGGCCGACGGCGAACCCCTCACCCGGGACGAGCTCGACACCATCAACGCCGCGTACGCCGAGGCCACCGTGCGCCGGACCTGGCAGCCGGGCGACGTCCTGCTCGTCGACAACGTCCTCACCGCCCACGGCCGCGACCCGTTCCGCGGCGACCGCAGGATCGTCGTCGCGATGGGCAACCCCGTCGAACTCGACGACTGCCGGCCCACCGTGGCGGCCTCGGCACAGCCCGGCGGTGCCGCGTGAGCATCACCGAGGAGCCCCAGGCCCCGGCAGTCCGGACCTCACCGCCCGACCCGGTGGCCCGGTTCGAACGGGCCGTCCGGTCGACCCCGGACAGGACGGCCGTCCGCGGCACCGACCGCACCCTGACCTTCGCCGAACTCGACCACGAAGTGCGGCTGGTGGCCGGGCGGCTGGCCGAGCGCGGGATCGGCCGCGGCACCCGGGTCGGCGTCAGCCTGCACCGCGGCGCGGACCTCGTCGTCGCGCTGCTCGCCGTCTGGCGGACCGGCGCCGCCTACGTGCCGCTGGACCCGGCCTACCCGCAGGAGCGCCTCGCCCGCATGGTGGCCGACGCCGGCCTGCGGACCGTGCTCACCGAGCCCGGCGGCGGGCCGGCCTGGCCCACCGGGGTCGACGCCGTCACGCTCGCGGACGCCCGCTCCGCCCGGACCGCGGCGCCCGACACACCGGCCGCCCAGGCAGACCCGGCCGATCCGGCGTACGTGATCTTCACCTCCGGCTCGACCGGCACGCCGAAGGGCGTGGAGGCCACCCGGGGCGGCGTCGCCGCGCTCGCCGCGGACCTCGAGGAGGCCGGCTTCTACGCCGCCGAGCCCCGCGTGGTGGCCTGGAACGCGAGCATCTCCTTCGACGCCTCCGTCCAGCAGTGGGCCCGGATCTGCCGGGGCGACAGCATCGTCGTGATCGGCGAGAACGAGCGCACCGACCCGGCCGTGCTGCGGGCCCTCCTGGACGAGCACGCCGTCGACGACCTGGACCTGACGCCCTCGCACTGGGACGTGCTGCGCGAGGCCCTCCTCGCCCCCACCGCCGACGGCCGGGTGCTGCGGCTGTTCATGGGCGGCGAGCCGGTACCGGCCGAGGTCTGGCGGGAACTGGGCGAGGCCCGCGCCGCCGGCACCGTCGAGGCGGTCAACCTGTACGGCCCCACCGAGTGCACGGTGGACGCCACCGCGGCCTGGATCACCGGCGACGGCCCGCACATCGGCCAGCCGCTGCCCGGGTTCACCGCCCACGTGCTCGACGCGGCCCTGAACGCCGCGCCCGTCGGCGAGCCGGGCGAGCTCTACCTCGCCGGCCCCTCCGTGGCCAACGGCTACGTCGGCCGGCCCGCGCTGACCGCGCAGCGGTTCGTCGCCGACCCGGCCGGCACCGGCAGCCGGATGTACCGCACCGGCGACCGGGTACGGCTGCGCCCCGACGGCACCCTCGACTACCTGGGCCGGGTCGACCGGCAGGTCAAGATCCGCGGCTACCGGGTGGAACTCGGGGAGATCGAGGCCGCCCTGGCCGTCCACCCGCGGGTCAGGACCGCCGCCGTCGTCCTGCACGGCACCGAGACCGCCGGCGACCAGCTGGTCGGCTACCTCGTCCCGGAGGGCGACGGCGCCCCGCGCACCCGGGAACTCCAGGAACACCTGTCCGGCCTGCTGCCCTCGTTCATGGTCCCGTCGGCCTTCGTCACGCTGGAGGCCATGCCGCTGAGCGTCAACGGCAAGGTGGACCACCGGGCCCTGCCCGCCGTGGACGAGGCCCTGTGGGCCGAGGACCACCAGGAGCCCGGGGACGAGCCCCAGGGCGAGTTCGAGACGCTGATCGCCGGCGTGTGGTCCGAAGTGCTCGGCCGCCAGGGCATCAGCGCCACCGACAACTTCTTCTCGCTGGGCGGCCACTCGCTCATCGCGCTGCGCGTCATCGGGCGGCTGAAGAAGCAGTTCGGGATCACCGTGTCCACCAAGGAGGTCTACCAGCACCCCGAACTGCGCTCGCTCGCGCAGTTTGTGGCGTCCCGTCGGACGGAGGACAAGTGAACACCGCACAGGACACCACCGTCATCAGCATCCGGCGTCCGAAGAACGCCGCCCTGACGCTGATCTGCCTGGGCTTCTGCGGCGGCGGGACGGCCTCCTACCACCTGTGGGGCGACGCCGTGCCCGCCGACACCGCCCTGTCCGCGATCTGCTACCCCGGCCGGGAGGGCAGGTTCCTGGAGGACTTCGCCACCGACTGGGAGGAGCTCGCCGAGGACGCCACCGCGGCGGTGCTCTCCGCCGTCGACGGGCCGTACGCGCTCTTCGGACACAGCATGGGCGGCTGGATGGCCTTCGACGTCGCCGCCCGGATCGAGCGCGCCGGCGGCCCGGTGCCGCGGAACCTGATCGTCTCCTCCGCCAACGCGCCCGCCCGCGGCCTCACCCCCAGGGACATGTTCCCGTCCCAGCAGGACGACGACGACGGCCTGCTGCTCTGGATGAAGACCCACGGCCTGATGCCGGCCCACGTGCTGGAGGACCCCGACCTCCAGGAGATGAGCGTCGAGCTGATGCGCGCCGACATCCGGGTCCGGGACACCTTCCGGTACACCGACGGCGCCACCGTCAGTATGCCGGTGCAGATGCTGTCGGGCGCCGACGACGACGTCATCGAGGCCGACGCCGGAGAGCAGTGGCGCTCCCTGGCGCTCGGCGAGTACCGCCACGACGTGCTCCCCGGCGGGCACTTCTACACCCCGGAGGTCTGGCGCACCCTGCCGACCAGGATCACCGCCCTCGACCCCAGCGAGAGGAACTGACGATGCGCACGGACACCGCCCTCGACGTGATCGTCACCGGCACCGAGTCGGACTCGCACACCTGGAACCTGGTCTTCCTCCAGCTCCAGCTGGAGGACTGGGGACACCGGGTGCAGAACCTCGGCCCGTGCCTGCCGGGCGCGGAACTGGCGGCCGAATGCCGCCACGAAGCCCCCGACCTCATCGTGCTCAGCAGCGTCAACGGCCACGGCGAGAGCGACGGACTGTCCGCCATCGCCGCGCTGCGCGCCACCCCCGAACTCGCGGGCACGCCGATCGTCATCGGCGGCAAGCTCGGCACCGGCCGGCAGCTGCTGGCCGGGGCGGGCGGAACGGCCGGCGAGGACATGACGCGCCGACTGCTGTCCGCCGGGTACTCCGCGGTCTTCCACGAGTCCGCCGGGTTGTCGGAGTTCGAGACGTACGTCTCCACCCTCCGCGCCGCGAAGGCGAGGCGGGCCGGCCGAGTCCTCGAGGAGCTCCGCGCCGCCCCCACCCCGTGAACGCCGCGCCGGTCAACGCGTTCGCCGACTTCGTCCGGCGGTCGCACGAGCGGGGCGACCTGGTGGTGCAGCCGCGCATGGGCTTCGGCGACCCCCGGGCCATGCGGGAGGGGCTGCTCGCCGTCAAGGGGGCCAACGCCACCACGGTCGGCACGATCACCCTGGACAGCTACACCCGGCTCGGCAAGCTCGACGACGCCCGGCGGGCCGTCGCCGGCGGCGGCGACCTCAACGGATACCCGATCAGGACCCACCCCGGGGAGACCAACCGGGGGGTCGTGGAGGGCGTGCGCGAGCGCGACTTCCCGGTCCAGGTACGGCACGGCTCGGCGAGCCCCCGCGGCATCATCGCCGCCTCCCTGGAGGCGGGGCTCGACACCACCGAAGGCGGCCCGGTCTCCTACTGCCTGCCGTACGGCCGGCTCCCGCTGCGCCAGGCGGTGCGGAACTGGGAGGAGTCCTGCGAGCTGATGGTCGGGGCCCGCGGCGGCTCCGTCGAACCGCACGTCGAGACCTTCGGCGGCTGCATGCTCGGCCAACTGTGCCCGCCCAGCCTGCTGGTGGCGATCAGCGTCCTGGAAGGCGTGTTCTTCCGCCAGCACGGGCTGCGCAGCGTCTCGCTGAGCTACGCGCAGCAGACCAACGCCGAACAGGACCGGGAGGCGGTGCTGGCCCTGCGCCGGCTCGCCGACCGGCTGCTGCCGGACGTCGACCGCCACATCGTGATCTACAACTACATGGGGGTCTACCCCAGCACCCGCTCCGGCGCCCTGCTGCTGCTGGAGCAGGCCGCCGAACTGGCGGTGCACACCGGAGCGGAGCGGCTCATCGTCAAGACGGCCGCCGAGGCGCACCGCATCCCCACCGTCCCGGAGAACGTCGAGGCGCTGGAGATCGCGGCGCTGGCCGCCCAGAACGCGGGCGGATCGGCGCCCCCGGACACCGGGGCGGACAGCGAGGTCCTGGCCGAGGCGACCGCGCTCGTGGACACCGTCCTCGGCCTCAATCCGGACGTGGGCGCCGCCCTGGTGGAGGCGTTCAACCGGGGACTGCTGGACGTCCCGTACTGCCTGCACCCGGACAACGCCGGACGGGCCAGGAGCTACATCGAGTCCGACGGGCGGCTGCGCTGGTCGCACACCGGCGCACTGCCGGTGCGGCCGCACGGGGGATCCGGCGGCGACCGCTCGATGAGCGCCGCGGACCTGCTCCGCGCCCTGTCCCACGTGGCGCGGTCGTTCGACGAGCGGGCCGCCACCGCGCTGGACGGGATCCCCGGGGCCCCGGGCTGAACCCGCGCGGGAACCGCGTGACCGCACGGCGGCAGGACCGCGGAACCGCTTGACCGCGGAGCCGTATGACCGCACAGAACCGCAGGACCGCACAGAACCGCAGGACCAAGGAACCACAGGACCAGAGACCTGAAGGAAGAGACCCCTTGACCAGCCAGTTCGAGTCTGCACGGCCCGGCGCGCTGCCGGACCACCTCAAGAGCCCCGTGACCCGGTCCGTGCTGCGGATCCAGAACCAGATCGTCCAGGCGGGCCGCGAACTACTCCTCGGCGAGGGGTTCGTGGAGCTTCTTCCGCCGATCATCGGGCCGGTGACGGACCCGGGCGGCCGCGGCGCCAAGCAGGTGGACGTCGACTTCTACGGCCACCGCTACAAGCTGATGACCAGCGCGATCCTCTACAAGCAGGCCTCGCTGCTCTCCTTCGACAAGGTGTTCTACGTCGCGCCGAACGTCCGGCTCGAACCGCTCGAGACCGCGAACATCGGCCGCCACCTGGCCGAGTTCCACCAGTTCGACGTGGAGATCGCCGGCGCCACCCAGCAGGACGCGATGGGCGTGGCGCAGTCCATCGTGACCGCCGCCGTCGACCGCGTGGTCCGGACGATGGGCGCCGAACTGGAGGTCCTGGGGCGCGACGCGGACGTCTTCACCCCGCTGCTCACCCGCAACACCCCGTTCGACCGGATCAGCCACGGCGACGCGATCGCCGAACTGTCGGGGCTGGGCCACGAGCAGAACCACGACGCCGAGATCGACTGGCAGGGCGAGGGCCTGCTCTCGCACAAGTCCGACACGCCGTTCTTCATCGTCGACTACCCCAAGGGCTCGCGCGGCTTCTACGACCGCGAGGACCCGCAGCGCCCGGAGGTCCTGCGCAACTTCGACCTCATCGCCCCCGAGGGCTTCGGCGAGCTGATCAGCGGCAGCGAGCGCGAGTTCGACTACGCGCGGATCATCGCCCGGATGCGGGAGAGCGGCGAGAACCCGGCCAAGTACGAGTGGTACCTGAAGATGGTCCGGGAGGGGATCCCCGGCAGCGCCGGCTTCGGCATCGGCATCGAGCGGCTCACCCGCTACGTCGCCGGGCTCGACGCCGTGTGGCAGGCCACGCCCTTCCCGAAGGTCCCCGGGGTGGTCTCGCCGTGAGCGGAGTCCTGAGCGCCCCCGGGTTCCCGGAGGCCGCGATCCGCGCACGGGCCAGGGAGGGCGCCGCCCGCGCGTTCCCGCCGATGCAGGGCTACGGTCTGACGCTGTTCGGCGCGGGCGCCGGCGCGGACACGGGCGGCGGCACGGGCGGCGACGCCCGGCCGGCGGCGACCCGCGGCACGGACGCGCTGGACGCGATGCGCCTGGTCCCCCCGGTCTTCGTCCCCCAGCGGCTGGAGAAGCTCACCGACCTGGCCCGGGAGCCGCTCTACGGCGACGTCGAACTCGCCACCGACATCGGCGGGTTCCGCTCGTCGCTGCCGGTGTACATCTCGGCCTTCGGCTCCACCCAGGTCGCCTCCTCGGGCCTCGGCCTGGCGGCCAGCCGCCAGGCCGGACGCCTCGGCATCCCGCTGGTCATCGGCGAGAACGTGGTGCCGACCAACGGCTTCGACGACGGTTCGTCCCGCGGCTCCGGGGAAGGTTCCGCCGACGAGGCCGCCGACACCGGCGACAGCATGATCGCCCGGCTGCGCGCCTACGAGCAGGAACTCCCCGACGGGATGGGCGGACTGGCGTTCCAGCAGAGCACCGAGGACGCGGACGCCGAGGTGTGGAACCAGATCTACAGCGCCCCGGCAGCGAAGGCGCTGCTGGAGTCGGGCCGCCTGGCGTTCGAGCTGAAGGTGGGCCAGGGCGCCAAGCCCGGCCTCGGCGGCATGACGGTGCTGAAGCGCTCGGTGGCGGGCCGCCTGGCGAGCCAGTACAGCACCGACGAGGGCGTGTTCGGCAGCGGGGACGCCGAGCACGACCGCGTCCTGCGGTCCAGCAGCCCCGGCACGTTCACGGCGGAGATCCTGCGCCAGCAGATCCGGTTCATGCGCAACAACTACCCGCGCGCGCGGATCTGGGTGAAGCTCCCGCCCGGGCGGGACGTCCAGGAAGCGGCGGCCGTGGCGTGGGCGAGCGGCGCGGACTCGGTGACCGTGGACGGCGCCGAGGGCGGCAGCGGCTGGGCGCCCAGCAGCTTCCTCGACCAGGTGGGCCTGCCGCTGGGCGAGTGCCTGCGCCGGCTGGGGCCGCAGCCCCGGTCGCACTGCCTGCTGGCCTCGGGCCGGATGTGGGAAGGGGCCAGGGCCGTCAAGGCCCTGGCGCTGGGCGCCCGGGCCGTCGGACTGGGCCGGGCGGCCCTGCTCGCGGCCGACGAGGACCCACAGGACGGGATCACCCGGCTGGTCGCCTGCCTCGCCTTCGAACTGAGGCTGCTGATCAGCGCGTTGGGAAAGTACGCGCCGGCCGCGCTGGCTCCCGAGGACGTCTGGCTCCCGGACACCGGCGCGCTCCTCCACCCGTAGCACCCCTCTCACCCCTCTCAACCCTCTCAGCCCGGGCGCCCCGGTCACCCCGGCACGTGGGTCCCGCCCCGCAGGGCGGGGCCCCGCCCGGCCGCGACCGCTCACCCCGCACAGAAGGAGAACCGCTGTGACGAACCCGTTCGAGGACGCCGAAGGCCGCTTCGTGGTCCTGGTCAACGAGCAGAACCAGCACTCGCTGTGGCCGAACGCGATCGAGGTCCCGGCCGGCTGGTCCACCGCCTTCGGCGAGAACGACCGCCAGGCCTGCCTGGAGTACATCGAGCAGCACTGGACGGACCTGGCGCCGCGCCCGTCGACGGTCGGCTGACCCGCCGGCCGCCCCCCTTCCCCACCATTCCTTTCGCACACCCGCGTACCGCCCGGGCCAGGTGACGCAGCACCCGGTCCGGGCGGACCGTCGCGTACATCGATCACCGCCGCACCGGCACCAGAGGGAGATGTCATGGCTCAGCAGAAGGAACCCACGACGGGCCGGAAGGTCACGACCGAGGGCGGTCGCTGCCCCGGTTCGGCGCAGGAGGAGATCCTGTGCGGCCTTTTCGCCGAGGTCCTCTGGGTGCCTTCGGTGGGGGTCGACGACAACTTCTTCGCCCTGGGCGGGCATTCGGTCCTCGCGAGCCGGCTGATCAGCCGCATCCGCGGCACGTTCGGCGCGGAGCTCGGCATCCGCGAACTCTTCCGGAACCCGACCGTCGCCAAGGTGGCGGAGAGGCTGGGCGAGGGGCGTCCGGCCCGGCCCGCCCTGGTGGCGGGTGAGCGGCCGGAGGTGCTGCCGCTGTCCTTCGCGCAGCAGCGGCTGTGGTTCCTGGACCAGTTGGAGGGGGCGTCGGCGGCGTACAACAGTCCGTT
>NZ_JBSFWR010000080.1:0-41754 GCF_053594915.1 Kitasatospora sp. NPDC002543
CGAGAAGTCGGACCGGCCGACTTCTCGCGCGGCCGTGCTCATCGGCTCCTCTCCGTAGGGGCGGGCCGGGTGGTGAGGGCGTGGCGCAGGCGCTGGATCTCGGCTCTGGCTTCGGTGAGTCGGCGGTGGAGGTCGGGGGGTGGGGGCGGCGCCGCGCCGGTGCGGCGCAGGGCCGTGACCCACTCGGCCTCCTCTGCCGGACCCACCCCGCAGGCCCGGACGAACTCGACGAGGACCCGCTCGGTGCAGCCCCGCTGACCGGCGAGCACCCCGTGCAGGGTGCTGCGCGGCAGATGGCTCACCGGGCCGCCCCGCGCCGCGCGCGTCTCCAGTTCGCGCAGGGACGGGCTCCCGGCGCGCAGCCTCAGCCGCCGCATGGCGACGAGCAGTTCGGAGCGCTCCGTCACGTACGGCAGGGCCCGGCTCGGGCCCGCCCCGCCCGGTGCGACCGGTACGGGCTTGCCCCTGCGCCGCCCGGGACGGTGGGCGTCGGCGCGCAGCCACAGCCGCTCGGCGGTGCGCACCGAGCCGCCGCAGGCCCGGACGTAGGCCTCGGTGGCCGGCCAGGTCGGCACCGTGCGGCCCTCGTCCGCGCGGGAGAGGGTCGCGAGGGAGACGGGCTGGGCGAGTTCGGCGGTCTTGCGCGCCATCTGGCTGTAGGTGAGGCCGGAGCGCTCGCGCAGCCCGCGCAGCCACCGCGCGAGCGTCCGGACCTCCTTGTCCCGTTCAGCCAGGGCGCTGTTCAGGCGCCCCACCGGCCGCCGCCTAGCGGGCCCGGCGGACGGTGAGCGCCTCGGCCAGGCGGCGGACCAGCTCTATGCCGAGCAGTCCGCCGGTGGCCAGGGTGGCGACGGCGGTGCGGGCGGGGGTGCCGGAGCCGGTCAGGGCGGTGGTGAGGAGGAGGACGACGACCACGAGCACCGTGGCCGGGACCGGCCCAGGGACGCCGGGGGCCGTCCGGATCTCCCGGGCCCGCCGGGTCTCGACGCACGCCGGGTGCGCGGCCGGGGTGTGCTGCTGTTCCATGCGGTCTCCGCTTCGCTGGGTTGCGGTTGCTGCCACTCGACACCGGGGTCCTCGCGCCCGCCCGGCCTTCCAGAGCCGGGCGGGACGGACACCCACGCACAGGGTCGCCGGGTGCCGCGGGGACGGTCCAACGCTTTACGCCCCGGTTTCTCGCTTTGTCCCACTCGAAGTCGAGAAGGGGTCGGGGGAGAACCGCAGCTCACACCCCTGCCCGCCCGTATTCCCGGGCCCCGGTGGGCCGCAGCGTCCGATCCCGCGCGCCCTTTCGGGCTTGCCGCGGCGGAGCGAAGAACGCCATCCTCTGTGGACATCGGCGGGGTGAACGACCCGCACAGGCCCCGCCCCGGGCCAGGAGCCGGGGGCGCCCGGGCCCGGCCCGGCACAGGCACGGGTCCGATGCCTCAGGTTCGCGGTCTCCCCGGCCGCTGCCACTCGACACCACCCGGGGGATCCGGCCCGCCCTGTTCCAGCGGGGCGGGCCAGGCGGGTCAGGTGCGGCGCCGCCACACCTGACCGCCATACCTGACCGCCATACCTGACCGCCGCACCGGGGCGGGACACCGGTGCGGGACACCGGGCCGGGCCGGCGGGCCGACTGCCGGTCGGCCCGATGGCCGGTCAGTCCGCGGGCCGGTCCGCCGTGACCGGCAGGAGGCCGCGCTCGCCGAACACCTTCTTGGCGACGAAGGTGGCGTTCAGGGCCTTCGGGAAGCCGCAGTAGGCGGCGGAGTGCAGCAGCGCCTCGACGATCTCCTGCGGGGTGAGCCCGACGTTCAGCGAGGCGTTGACGTGGACCTCCAGTTGCGGCTCGCACCCGCCGAGCGCGGTGAGCATGCCCAGGGTGACCAACTGCCGCTCGCGCGGCGCCAGCCCGGGACGGCTGTAGATCTCCCCGAAGCCCCAGGCGACCACCTGGTGCCCGAGCTCGGGGCTCACGTCACCCAGCGCGTCCACCACCCGCCGCCCGACCTCGCCGTCGATCCGGTCGAGCACCTCCAACCCGTGCGTGAAACGCTCCCGGCGGACCTCGGCCTCGTTCGCGGACATGCTCATCTGCGCTGCTCCTCTTCCGTCTCCCGGCCCCCGGCCACCGGCGGCGGCGACCAGCAGAACCGTAGGACTTCGAGTGCGCTCCACCTCAAGTCGACATGCTGACCCGCCCTTACAGGAAGATTTGCGGCCAAGACCCCCTGAGATGGCATCACCGCGCCCTACCGGAGCCGAAAGATTTCCTGTGGCCGAGTCACCCGAGGGGGTGACCCCGGGTCGGAACGCCGTCCGCGGGCGGCCGGTGAGCCACGGTCCGGGCCGCACGGGCAAGGACCCGGGGGAGAAGGAGACAGCTGTCGCCCGCCACGGAGAACCCCCGTGGAGCGGGAAGTCGGCGGGGCCGACTTCCCGCTCCGTGGGCTTGCCGGGCTCAGGTGCGGTGGTACTGGACGGGGGTGGGGACTTCGCCGCCGAGGGTGGTGGCGGCGTGGCGGGCCCAGTAGGGGTTGCGCAGCAGCTCGCGGCCGATCAGGACGGCGTCGGCGCGGCCCTCGGTGAGGAGGGCCTGGGCCTGCGCCGGGTCGGTGATCAGGCCGACGGCCGCCACCGGCAGGTCGGTCTCCCGGCGCACGGCCTCGGCGAAGGGCACCTGGAAGCCGGGCGCGGCCTCGATGCGGGCGTCGGGGACGACGCCGCCGGTGGAGACGTCGAGCAGGTCGACGCCGTGGGCCTGGAGTTCCTTGGCGAGGCGGACGGTGTCCTGGGAGGTCCACCCCTCGCGGCCGTCCTGCGGGTTCTCGGTGATCCAGTCGGTCGCGGAGACGCGGAAGAAGACCGGCAGGTCCTCGGGCCACACCGAGCGGATGGTGTCGACGACCTCCAGCGCGAAGCGGACGCGCCCCTCGAAGGAGCCGCCGTAGCCGTCGGTGCGGTGGTTGGACGCGGGGGAGAGGAACTGGTGGATCAGGTAGCCGTGGGCGCCGTGGACCTCGGCGACCTGGAAGCCGGCGGCGAGCGCGCGCCGGGCGGCGTCGGCGAACTGCCGCACGATGTCGCCGATCTGCTCCTCGGTCAGCTCGTCCGGCGTGGTGTGGGCGGGGGAGAAGGCCTCGGCGCTGGGGGCGAGCGGGGTCCAGCCGTGTTCCTCGTCCGGGGTGACGGGGCGTCCGCGGTCGACCCAGGTGCGCTCGGTGGAGGCCTTGCGGCCGGCGTGGGCGAGTTGGATCGCGGGGACGGTGCCCTGGCTCTTCAGGAAGTCGGTGATCCGGCGGAAGGCCGCGGCCTGCTCGTCGTTCCAGATGCCGAGGTCGTACGGGGAGATGCGTCCCTCGGGGCTGACCGCGGTGGCTTCCGTGATGATCAGCCCGGTGCCGCCGGCGGCGCGGGCCGCGAGGTGGGTGAAGTGCCAGTCGGTCGGGACGCCGGCCGCGTCCCCGTCCGGGGCTGCGCTGTACTGGCACATCGCCGGCATCCAGATCCGGTTGGGGACGGTCAGGGAGCGCAGGGTGAACGGGGCGAAGAGAGAGGTGCTCATGTCGGACTCCCGGTGGGTCGGCGACCGGACGAAGGGGCGGGCATGCAACTTTTGCAGCTGCATCTATATTCGCAAACAATAGTTGCGTGCGCAGAGACCTGCAAGGGGGGGTATCCCTCCGGCGCGCCCCCCACCTGCGACAATCCGTTCCATGATCGACTCTGCCGCCACCGACAGCCCCGACTCCGCTCCCGCCCCCCTCGCCGTCGCCGCCGCCGCGATCATCCGGGACGGCCGGCTCCTGGTCGTCAGCAAGCGGGCCGCCCCCGACGTCTTCTACCTCCCCGGCGGCAAGCCCGACCCCGGCGAGGACGCCCTCCGGGCGCTGGCCCGCGAGCTGGGCGAGGAGCTCGGCGCGGCCCCGGTCGACCCCCGCCACCTCACCGACATCCGCGCCACCGCCGCCCTCGAGGGCGTGCCCATGCTGATGACCGTCTTCACCGCCACCCTGGACCGCGAGCCCGTCCCCGCCGCCGAACTCGCCGACCTGCGCTGGACCGACGGCCGCGACGACACCCTGCGCCTGGCCCCGGCCGTCCGCGACCACCTCCTGCCGCTGCTGCGCGAACGCGGCGACCTGGCCTGACCGGAAGCCGCGCCCGGAAACCGCGCCCGGAAGCCGCGACGGGGAGCCGGGCCCGGAAGCCATGGAAGAAGGCCGGGCCCGGGAGCCGCGACGGCCCCCGCCCGTCCGCACGCCCCGTGGAAACGGGACGCCCGGACGGGCGGGGGCCGAGCCGTGGGCGGAGGGACCGCCGCCGGCGAGTCGCCGGTGAGTCGTCAGCGCACCGTCAGCGCACCGTCTGCGGAACGCGCTGGGCCGGGACGGCGCCGCGCGCGGAGCGCGGCGCCCCGGCGGAGGCGGAGGCGGCGGGGGAGGCGCCGAGCGCGGTGCCGCGGGTCTCCTCGGCCCACCGGACGCAGACCAGCAGGCCGACGGCCGTGGTGCCGGCCGCGATCAGCATCGTCGGGCCGGTGCCCAGCCCGGTCAGCGACAGCGGCAGCAGGTAGGTGCCGACGGCCGCGCCGATCCGGCTGACCGAGGTGGCGACGCCCACGGCGGTGGCCCGGATCTCGGTCGGGAACAGCTCGTTGGGGTACGTCCAGTCGAGCACGTTGGGCCCGCCGCACAGGAAGGCGTACGCGCACAGCGCCAGCAGCGCGACGGCGGCCGGGGCGGTGGGCCACACGCCCAGCAGCGCCAGCGGGACGGTCATCAGCGCGAAGGACCAGATGATGACGGGCCGCCGGCCGCGGCTGTCGATCAGGCGCAGCGCCGGGTAGCAGCCGAGCAGGAAGACCAGACTGATCAGGCCGGTGCCGAGGGTCTCCATCACGGTGCCGCCGGGCATGCCGAAGGAGGAGAGGATCTGCGGGCCGAAGGTGAGCATCGCGAACAGCGGGCCGACCTGACACAGGAAGAACAGTCCGCAGAACAGGGTGCGGCGTCGGTAGGGCTGGGTCATCAGCAGGCGCAGGCCGGTGGGGCCGCTGCGCTCGGCGGGGTCGGGCATCAGTTCCCGGCCGTCCACGCGTACGCCCAGGTGCTTCTCGACCACGCGCACCGCGTCCCCGACCCGCCCGTTGGCGGCCAGCCAGCGCGGCGACTCGGGGGAGCCGCGCCGGATGACCAGGAACACCACGCACAGCACCGTGGAACTCGCGAGCATCCACCGCCAGCTGCCCGGTCCGGCCAGTTCCAGGAACAGGTAGCCCACCACGTAGGCGAGGACGGATCCGGCGTACCAGGCGATGATCTGCTTGCCGAGCAGGCGGCCGCGGTGCTTGGTGGGCGTCCACTCGGCGAGCAGCGAGGTGGCGATGGGGTAGTCGGCGGCCACGGCCATGCCGAGCACGAAGCGCAGCACGGCGATCGCCCACACCGCGTCCACCCAGAAGGAGAGCACCGAGCAGGCGACCATCACGAGCAGGTCGGCGGTGTACATCACCTCCCGGCCGATCTTGTCGGTCAGCACGCCGAAGAGCGCGCCGCCGACGAACATGCCGACCAGGGCGGCGGCGCCGATCAGGCTGACCTCGGCGGTGGACAGCCCGAGGTCCGGGCGCATCCCGATCAGGGCGACGCCGACGATGCTCAGGATGTATCCGTCGAGCAGGGGTCCGCCGGAACAGGCCAGGGCCAGCCTGCGGTGGAACGCGGTATACGGGGCGTTGTCGATGGTCTGGGACATGTGCTTGGGGTCCTCCGGAGCGTACGGCGCGCACTGCGCACCGTGCGCCGGGTAGACGGCAGGGGAAGGCGCCGTCCACCTCGGACGGCGCCATCGCCCGGTCACAACGGGCGACCGTCCACGGTTGCCCCGGCTCCGCGGGGCCGCCACCGGGTCGAAGGTCGGGGGGATTCGCGACCAAGGTCCCGAAGCGGACAGGCCCTTCGCCCGTGCCGGACCGCCGCCCGCCCAGTCCCGCCGCGGGGAGCCCGGGGGCGGGCGCCGGCGCGCGCCGGGAACCTGCCCGAGGGGTGACCCTTTTCACTCGAAGACCCCAACAGCCCTGGAACTGTGGCCCATTCCACACCGGGGCGGTGCCCGTCCGTACGGGAACGACCCCGCTGCGTGACCCGGAGCGTGCCGCCGGGGCGTCACGGGGGGCACGGGGTCGGGGCGGTGTCAGCCCAGTCCGAGCCGGGCCAGGCCCGAGTCCAGCGCCGCCTCCAGGTGGTCGGCGGAGCCGGTGGTCAGGAGGATCAGCACCCCGCCCTGGATCCCGGCCAGCAGCGCCGCGGCCTCCCGCTCGGCGTCCAGGTGGGCGGGGGCCGCGCCGGCGCCCTGCAGGTGGCGGATGCCCGCGGCGAGTTGGCGCCGCCACCGCGCCAGCAGCTCGGCGGCCACCGTCCGGCCCGCGCCGGTGGCCGTGCCCAGCTGGGACAGCGCCACGTGCAGCGGGCAGCCGACGCCCTGGGCGCGGTAGCGGGCCAGGACCTTGTCGCGCCACCGCAGCCAGGCCTCCCGGGAGGTGAGGGCGCCGAGCTCGGGCTGCTGGTCGTCGAGGACCCGGGCCGCCTCGAAGCGGGCCACGGCCAGCAGCAGTTCGTCCTTCCCGCCGGGGAAGTAGTGGAAGAGCTGGCTCTTGCTGGTGGCGGTGCGGGCCATCACGTCCTCCAGCCGCAGCGCGAACACGCCCGCCTCGCGGATCTCCCGGGCGGCGCCCTCGACGATGCGCCGCCGGGTCGCGGCGCCCTTGCGGGTCGGCGGCACGTGCTCCCTCGGCGCGGTCACGGCAGCAGCACCAGCTTGCCGGTGGTGCGCCGGGACTCCAGGTCCGCGTGCGCCCGGGCCGCCTCGGCCAGCGGGTAGCGGCCGGTGATCCGCGGGGTGAGCCGGCCCGCCAGGACGAGGTCGAACAGCTCGCCGGTGCGCCGCACCAGCGCCTCGCGGGTGGGGACGTGGTGCTGCACCACCGGGTAGGTCAGCAGGATGCTGTTCGGCAGGTCGGTGGGCCGCAGCTCGGGCACGCCCATGAAGGGGCCGTAGTAGGCGTGCACCCCGTGCGGGCGCAGGGCCAGCTGGGAGGAGACGAAGGTGTCGGCGCCGCCGCCGTCGTAGACGACGTCGGCCCCGCGCCCGCCGGTCAGCTCCCTGATCCGCTCCTCGAAGCCGCCGCCGGAGTGGACCAGCACGTGGTCGGCGCCGGCCTCCCGCGCGACCGGGGCCTTCTCCTCGCGGGAGACCAGGCCGATCACGGTGCCGCCGCGCGCCTTGACCAACTGGGTGAGCAGCCGGCCGACCCCGCCCGCCGCCGCGTGCACCACCGCGGTGTCGCCCGGGCCGACCGGGTAGGTCTCGGTGCTCAGGTGGCTCGCCGTCAGACCCTGCATCAGCAGGCCGCCCGCGACCTCGTCCGGCAGCCCGTCGGGCACCTTGACCAGCGAGGCGGCCGGGACGGCGAGCAACTCGGCATAGCTGCCCGGGTGGTAGAACCAGGCCACCCGGTCGCCGACGGCGAAACCGCCCGCCCCCGGGCCGAGGGCGGCGACGTGGCCCATGCCCTCGGCGCCCAGGACCACCGGCGCCGCCCAGCCCGGGCCGCCCTCGGCGCGGGCGCCGACGTCCATGTAGTTGACCCCGGCGGCGCCCAGGCGCACCAGCACCTCGCCGGGGCCGGGCACCGGATCCGGCAGCTCGGTCCAGCGCATGACCCCGGGGCCGCCGTGCTCCTCGATCCGGATCGCGTGCATGGGCTGACACCTTTCTGTACGGGCCCGTACGGGCTTCCGTACGGACTTGTACGGGCCCGTTCGGACTCGTACGGGCCCGTTCGGGCTCGTACGGGCTCGTTCGGGAGGGACGAACAGCACGGTAGGCAGCCGAAAATGGACCCACAAGTCCAGAAATCCACGCCGGGACGGGGCAGTTGCCCGGCCGCCGGGGACGGGGCGGACGCGGTCGGGGACGGGCCGTCGGGGGCGGACCCCCGTCCCCTTCCTGGCGGTACGTCAGCCTTCCTCCCGGATCCGCCCGCCGCTCCCCGCCTCCTGTTCGCGGCGCCGAGCGGGCCGGTTCACCGGCCCGTGGACTGGAGGTCGTCCGTGCACGGTTGGCTGCCCCCGACCTGGGAGGACACGCCCCCGGGCCGCACCGTCCGCAGGCGAACGACGAATCCGGCGCCCCGCACGCCGCCGGAGCCGCCCGAGCCCGCCGCCGTACGAGGAGAGCCCCGCATGCCACCCCCACCCGCCCGCACCGCACGGACCACCCGCACCGCACGGACCACCCGCACCCGCGGCCGCCGCGCCCTGGGCGCGCTCGCCCTGGCCACCGCGCTGGCCGCCGGCCTGACCGGCCTCGCCGCCCCCGCCTGGGCCGCCCCCGCCCCCGCCCCCGTGAAGGAGTCCGCCGACCCCGGCCTGGTCCTGGACCGCCCCGGGGAGTCGGTGGTCACCCGCCGCGAGGTCACCCCCATCGCCCCCGGCCTGACCATGACCTCCTTCGACCGCCTCGGCGGCGCCGGCTGGATCCGCGGCAAGGTCCTCGTCGCCGACCTGGCCACCGAGGGCCTGAGCGTCGACTACCTGTCCTCCGGCCGGGTGACCACCCGCGAGACCGTCACCGGCATGGCCCGCGGCGCCGGCGCCGTCGCCGCGATCAACGGCGACTACTTCGACATGAACGCCTCCGAGGCCCCCCTGGGCGTCGGCGTCTCCCGCAAGGACGGCCTGGTCCAGGCCCCCGTCGAGGGCTGGAACCAGGCCGTCACCGTCGGCACCGACGGCCTGGCCCGCATGGCCCAGGTCTTCCTGGAGGGCCACGCGGGCCTGCCCGGCGGCCGCGAGCTGGCGCTCAGCGGCGTCAACACCTACGGCCTGCCCACCGACGGCGTCGGCGTGTTCACCCCCGCCTGGGGCAACGCCACCCGCGCCCACGTCGCGGGCGACTCCGCCGAGGCCGTCGAGGTCGAACTGCGCGACGGCCAGGTCACCGCCGTGCGCGACCGCCTCGGCGCCGCCGTCCCCGAGGGCACCACCGTCCTGGTCGGCCGCGAGGCCGGCGCCCGCGCCCTGCGCGACCTCAGGCCCGGCGACCGGGTCAGCGTCGGCTACCGCCCGCGCGCCTCCTTCGGCGAGGTCGCCGTCGCGGTCGGCGGCTACCAGGTCCTGGTCGCCGACGGCGTCGCCCAGCGCTCCGGCGAGAACGACGGCAACGAGCCCAACGCCCGCACCGCCGTCGGCTTCTCCGCCGACAACCGGCGCATGTACCTCGTCACCATCGACGGCCGCCAGGCCGACAGCCCCGGCATCAACCTGCCCGACCTCGCCGTCCTGATGCGCGACATGGGCGCCCACAACGCCCTCAACATGGACGGCGGCGGCTCCGCCGCGATGGCCGCCCGCCTGCCCGGCGCCCAGCAGGCCGGCACCGTCAGCAGCCCCTCCGACAACGGCGGCGAACGCGCCGTCGCCAACGGCCTCGGACTGTTCTCCACCCCCGGCTCCGGCCAGGCCCGGGGCTTCCGGCTGCGCCCGGCCGAGCCCGCGGACACCGCCACCCGCCTCTTCCCCGGCCTGCACCGCACCGTACGCGCCCTGCCCCACGACGAGGCCTACGGCGCCGTCACCGCCCAGGTGCCCGCCACCGCCTGGTCCACCGCCACCGGCGAGCGGGTCGCCGTCGAGGGCCGCGGCCTGGACGCCGTCGTCACCGGCCGCGCCTCCGGACCCGCCGAGGTCGCCGTCACCGCCCAGGGCGCCCGGAAAGCCGTGCTGCCGCTGACCGTGCTCGGCCCGGCGGCGCGCATCACCGCCGGCGACGAGCCGATCGCCCTCGACGGCGCCGGCGCCACCGCCCGCCTGACCGTCACCGGCCACGACGCGCTCGGCCACACCGCGCCCGTCGAGGCCGCCGACGTCAAGGTCACCGGCGGCGAGGGCGTCGTCGAGGCGAGCGCCGCTCCCGACGGCACCATCGCCCTCAAGGCCCTGGCCGACGGCCGGTCGGCCACCCTCGAACTGACCGTCGGCACCCTGAAGAGCGCCGTCGCCGTCACCGTCGGCATGACCGAGAAGCCCTTCGCCGACCTCTCCGACGCCGCCGCCTGGAAGTCCGGCAACGACCGCGCCCCCGGCGGCTCGGTGGCCCCCGCCCCCGGCCCCGACGGTGCCCACGGCCTGCGCCTGGCCTACGACTTCACCCACTCCACCGGCACCCGCGGCCAGTACGCCATCGCCCCCGAGGGCATCGTGCTGCCCGGCCAGCCCCGCTCCGTCAGCATGTGGATCGAGGGCGACGGCAACGGTGCCTGGCCGCGCGTCCAGTACCGCACCGCCGCCGGCGTCACCGCCAACCTCGACGCCCCGATGGTCACCTGGACCGGCTGGCGCAAGGTCGAGTTCCCCATCCCGGCGGGCGTGCAGTACCCGCTCACCTTCCAGCGCTTCCGCCTGATGGAGACCAGCGCCGCCCGCTCCTACACCGGCGCCCTCACCCTCGCCGACCTGCGGGTCAAGGTCGCCCCCGACGTCGAACTGCCCGTCCGGCCCAAGGTCACCGACCCCGTCGTGCTCACCCACGGCACCGTCGACGACCGCCCGCTGCGCGTCGCCGTCATGTCCGACGCCCAGTTCATCGCCCGCAGCCCCGACAGCGACATCGTCCGGGCCGCCCGCCGCACCCTGCGCGACATCGCCGCCGCCAAGCCCGAACTGCTCGTCATCGACGGCGACTTCGTCGACGAGGCCGCCCCCGCCGACTTCGCCCTCGCCCGCACGCTCCTCGACGAGTTCGACCAGCTCACCGGCCACAGCATCCCCTGGCACTACGTGCCCGGCAACCACGAGGTCATGGGCCCCGGCACCATCGACAACTTCAGGGCCGCCTTCGGCGACACCACCCAGGTCTTCGACGTCAAGGGCACCCGCTTCGTCACCCTGAACAGCTCGCTCGGCACCCTGCGCGGCAGCGGCTTCGACCAGATCGCCACCCTGCGCACCGCCCTGGACGGCGCCGCCCGCGACCCCGACATCACCGGCCTGCTGCTCTTCGAACACCACCCCACCCGCGACCCGCTGCCCGACCAGGGCAGCCAACTCGCCGACCGCAAGGAGGCCGCCCTCGTCGAACAGTGGCTCGCCGACTTCCGCACCGGCGGCAAGTCCGCCGCCATGGTCACCGGCCACGTCGGCGCCTTCCACGCCCAGAGCATCGACGGCGTCCCGCACCTGATCAACGGCAACTCCGGCAAGGGCCCCGCCTCCGAACCCGACCGCGGCGGCTTCACCGGCTGGACGATGCTCGGCGTCACCCCCGCCGCCGGCCGCGTCACCGACCCCTACAAGACCGACGACGACGCCTCCGCCTGGCTGCGCGCCGAGGTCCGCGCCCGCGCCGACACCGTCGACCTCAAGGCCCCCACCGCCCTCGGCCTGCTCGAAACCGCCCCCGTCACCGCCACCTTCACCCAGGACGGCGAGCGCACCGTGCCCGTCGCCTGGCCCGTCACCGCCCAGTGGGGCGGCACCGGCGTCCACATCGGCGCCGCCGCCGGCGCCCCGCGCACCGCCGTCGCCGCCTACGACCCGGCCACCGGCGCCCTGACCGGGCTGCGCCCCGGCAGCGGGACGCTGAGCGTCACCGTCGGCGGAGTGAAGGCCGAACAGCCGCTCACCGTCGGCGCGGCGCCCGCCTGCACCACCACCGTGCGCGGGAAGCACTCCTCGCTCGCCGTCACCTCGGGCGTCACCTGCCTCCAGGGCGCGAGCATCGACGGCCCCGTCCTGGTGCAGCCCGGCGCGGCCCTGGTCGCCGTCGACTCCACCGTCAACGGCCCGCTCTCCGCCCGCGGCGCGCGCACCCTGCTGCTGGCCGACACCACTGTCCACGGCCCGGTCGCCGTCAGCGGCACCACCGGCGGCACGGCGGTCCTGCGCACCGCCGTCTCCGGGCCGCTGCACCTCGCCCTCAACCAGGGCACCACCCTGCTGGCCGGCACCACCGTGCGCGGGCCGCTGGACTGCTCCGGCAACACCCCGGCCCCGGTCGACGGCGGCCTCGCCAACACCGTGAACGGCCCCAAGTCGGGCCAGTGCGCCAAAATGTGACGAACTCTGAGCAATGACCGCAGGCCCGGACCGTCCACGGTCCGGGCCTGCGCCGTGGGGCCGGGCGGTGGTGTCCGGGGCGTGGCGTCATTTCTATGATGGGACGTCAGTCGTCGTCCCTCCGGTGTCATGATCTTCGCGGCGCGCCCCGGACCAGGGCGCGCCGCCAGGGGGCGGGCCGGTCCCCGGACCGGCTCCGGTCCCGGGGCTCGGAATTCGTCGATTCAGGGAGAAGCATGCGCGGCACCGTGCTCGCCGACCGTTACCGGCTGGTGGACTGGCTGGGCGGCGGGTCGATGGGCGACGTGTGGCTCGCCGAGGACGAGGTCCTCGGCCGCCGGGTCGCGGTCAAGGTGGTGAAGCCCGCCCTGCTGGACGAGCCCGGCTTCGCCGAGCGCTTCCACGCCGAGGCCCGGGTCATGGCCCAGCTGCGGCACCCGGGCATCGTCGGCGTGTACGACTACGGGCACGACGCCGGCCCCGGCCCCGCCTCCTCCGTCTCCGCTTCCGCCTCCGCCGCCGGGCGGCGCCCGGTCGGCTACCTGGTCATGGAGCTGATCGACGGCCGCCCGCTGAGCGCGGTGCTGGAGCGGCGCGGCGCACTGCCGGTGGCGGAGGCGCTGGCCCTGGCCCTCCAGGTGCTGGAGGCGCTGGAGGCCGCGCACGCCTCCGGGATCGTCCACCGGGACATCAAACCGGCCAATCTGATGGTCCGCGACGACCGGACGGTGATCGCCGACTTCGGCATCGCCCGCCCCGCCTGCGACGCCCGGCTGACCGTCCCCGGGATGGTCCTGGGCACCGCCGCCTACCAGGCGCCCGAACAGGCCTCCAGCGGGACGGTCACCGCCTCGGCGGACCTCTACGCGCTCGGCGTGGTCCTCTACGAATGCCTCGCCGGCCGCCTCCCGTACGAGGGGGAGACCGCCCTCGAAGTGATCCTCAAACACCTGACGGAGCCCGTGCCGCCGCTGCCCGGGTCCGTGCCCGCGCCGGTGGGGGCGCTGGTCGGGCGGGCGATGGCCAAGGAGCCCGGCGAGCGCTGGCCCGACGCGGCGGCGATGGCGGCGGCGGTGCGGCGCGTCCTCGCCGGGGACGAGGGCGCGCCGGCTCCGGACGGGCCGTGGCCGGCCACCGGGCGCATACCGGGAGCCGCACGCATACCCGGAGCTGTACGCACGACGGGAGCCGTACCCGCACCGGGAGCCGTACGCACGACGGGAGCCGCACCCGCACCGGGAGCCGCCGTACGCGCACCGCGGGCCCGCCCGAGGGGCCGGCGCCACCGCCCGCGGGCGCTGGCCGCACTGGCGGCGCTGACACTGCTCTGCGTGGCCGGGGCCCCCGGGGCCACGCTGGTCCGGCCCGGGCGGGACGGCACACCGCGCGGCACCGCCGCCGAACCCGCCCCCGCCCCCGCGGTGGCGGGCCCGGCACCGCTGGTGGCCGCCGGCGGCCCGGGCGCCCGGCCGCCGGCCCCGGCGCCGGCGGCCGCACCGGGGCAGAGCCCCGCCCCCGCCGCCGGGCCCGAGGCGCTCGCCGCGCTGCTCTCCGCCGCCCCGCCCGCCGCCCTCCCGGCCCCCGCCGTCCCCGGGCAGAGCCCGGCCCCGCCGCCGGCCGCGACCGAGGCCGGCCGGAGCCCCGCCCCGCCCGCGCAGAGCCCCGCCGCCCCGGACCGGCCCGCCACCGCCGAGCCGGCCACGCCCACCGGGACCGCGACCGCGACCGGGACGCCGACGTCCTCCGTGCCGCCCACGGCGCCGCCGCGGCCGCAGCTGCCCGCCGTGGCGCAGATCGCGGGCGCCAACGGCGCGTTGGACAACTACCAGTCCGAGGACAAGGACGGGAACATGGTCGGCACCTACTTCGTCAACGGGACGGCGGCGCAGCAGTGGCGGCTGGACAAGGTCGTCGAGGGGATGTACTACCTGCGCAACGCCTCCAGCAACTACACCAAGGCGCTGGACCAGGACCGCAAGTCCGGGCTGGTGCAGATCTGGTCGAGCCCGCCCGCCGACTGGAACCAGGTCTGGGCCATCGCGCCGGTCCTGGGCGGCTACCGGATCTCCAACGTCGCCACCCAGCTGTGCCTGACCTCCGAGGGGATCGGCGTGAGCACCCACGTGGCGAACTGCTCGGGCGCCCAGAACCAGGTGTGGACGTTCTCCTGAGCCGCCGAACGGGCCCCCGTCCGGCGGCTCAGGCCGGCAGCCAGGACGGCCACTGCCGGCGGGGCCGTACGGCGGGCCCGCCGGGGCCGATCAGCCCGCGCAGCCGGCCCGCCTCGGGGGAGCCGATGGAGGCCAGGATGTCGTAGGCCTCCGCGCGGCACGCCCGGGCGGTGTCCTCGTTGCCGCCGTCGGCGAGCGCGTCGCCGAGCGCCGCCAGGGCCAGCCCCCGCCCCCGGCGGTCGCCGTCCAGGGTCAGCACCTCCACCGCCCGCCCGGCCGCGGCCACCGCCTCCTCGCCGCGCCCCAGGGCGCGCAGCGACTCGGTCAGCCGCAGCAGGGTGCGGCCGGTGCGGCGCCGGTCGTCCGGCCGCAGCAGGGACAGGGCGTTGCGGTGGTGGCGCAGCGCCTGCTCGAACTCGCCGCGGTCGTGGGCGATCGTCCCCAGGGAGTCCAGGGCGAGGGCCTGGAGGCCGTGGTCGGCGAGCCGGTGGCAGATCAGCAGGGACTGGTCGACGACCCGCACCGCCGCGTCGTGGCGCCCGAGCTCGGTGAACGCGCCCGCCAGGTTGAGCAGTTCGGCCGCCACCGAGCGCCGGTCGCCCAGCCGCTCCCAGACCGAGATCGCCGCGGTGAAGCCCTCCAGCGCGTCGCCCGGCCGGCCGACCTGGACGAACAGGGCGGCCAGCGAGGCGTGGGCCAGGGCGAGCAGCGGCCCCGGCAGCCCGTGGGCGGCGCACAGCTCGCGGGCCCTGAACAGCTCGGCGAGGGCCGCGGGTTCGGAGCCGACCTCGGTCAGCAGCCGTCCGAGCACCAGCCTGGCCCGGACCTCGGCCGTCCGGTCGCCCTCCCGGACGGCGGCCTCCAGCAGCACCTTGGCGGCGTGGCCGAGCGGCCGGGTGGCCTGGCCGGTCTCGCTCGACAGGCCGCAGCCGAGCAGCAGTTCGGCCGCCAGGTCGAGCCGGGGCGGCGCGGGCAGGGCGGCGTACTGGCCGACCAGCGCGCCGACACCCTGGTAGTCGACGGGGTCGTGCGCGGCCGGCGCGGGGGAGTGGGCGCCGGTGGTGGACAGGGCGGCCCGGGCGGCGCCGTGGCCCAACGCCGCCGCGGCCTCGGCGTGGTGGCGGATCATCAGGCGGGTCAGGACGGCGGCCGGCTCCTCGTCGCCGTCCGCCGCCGCGCCGTGCGCCGCCGCGCCGTCCGCCGCCGCGCCGTCCGCGCCTGCCCCCGCGCCTGCCCCCGCGCCCGGGCCCGGTCCCGGGGCGAGTCGCAGCGCGAAGGCGCGCAGTAGGTCGTGGTACCGGTAGCGGTCCGGCGGCGCCGTCTCCAGCATCGAGCAGTCGACCAGGGACTCGGCCAGTTCCTCGGCCTCGTGCTCCGGCAGTCCGAGCACCGCCGCGACCGCGCCCGGCGTCAGGGCGGGCACCTCCGGCACCGCCAACAGCCGGAACGCGCGCGCCTGTTCGGCCGTCAGCTGGTCGTAGCCGAAGCGGAACGCCGACTCGACGGCGAGGTCCCCGGCGCGCAGCACGTCCAGCCGCCGGCGGTTGCCGGACAGCTTGTCGAGCAGCCGGTCCATGCCCCAGCCCGGCCGGCAGGCCAGGCGGGCGGCGAGGATGCGCACCGCCAGCGGCAGGTGGCCGCAGAGCCGTACGAGCTCCGCGGCCGTGTCCGCCTCGGCCCGCAGCCGCTGCTCGCCGATCACCTGGCCGAGCAGGCCCAGGGCCTCCTGCGGGGCGAAGGCCGTCAGTTCCACGACGTGCGCGTTGGGCAGCGAACCGAGCCTGGCCCGGCTGGTGACGAGCACCGCGCTGCCGGGCCGGCCGGGCAGCAGCGGCCTGATCTGCTCGGCGTCCCGGGCGTTGTCGAGGACCACCAGCACCCGCCGGTCGCCGAGCAGCGAGCGGAACTGGGCGGAGCGTTCGGCGACCCCGGGGGCCAGCCCGTCGGCCGGCACGCCGAGGGAGCGCAGGCAGGCGGCCAGCGCCTCCTGGGGCCGGGTCGGGCGGCCGTCGGCCCCGTGCAGGTCGAGGTAGAGCTGGCCGTCGGGGAAGTCCGCGGCCAGCCCGTGCGCGACGTGCACGGCCAGCGCCGTCTTGCCCACGCCGGCCAGGCCCGACACGGCCGCCACCGGCACGGTGTGGGGGGCCAGCAGGACGGCCCGCAGCGCGTCGGTCTGGGCCTGGCGGCCGGTGAAGTCGGCGAGGTCGGCCGGGACCTGGGTCGGCCGCACCGCCCCCGGCCGCGGCGTCCGGTCCCGGTACGGCGGCCGGGCCACGGCGGAGACGGCGGCGGAGGGCCGGAGCGGCGCGGGCGGTACGGGCGGCACGAGGGTCGCGTCGGCCGCCAGGATCCGGCGCTGCAGCTCGCGCAGGCCGGGCCCGGCGCACACGCCGAGCTGCGTGGCCAGCCGCCGGTCCGTCGCGCGGTACACGCCCAGGGCCTCGGCCTGCCGGCCGGTGCGGTAGAGGGCGAGCATCAGCAGCTCGGAGAACCGTTCCCGGAGCGGGTGTTCGGCCACGACGGCGGTCAGCTCGGCGACGGCCTCGCCGGACGGCCCGGCCTCGACCTCGGCCTCCAGGCACGCCTCCAGGACGGTCACCCGCCGTTCGGCCCATTCGCCGCGCTGCCGCTCCGCGTACGGGCCGGGCAGGCCGGTCATCGGCTCGCCCTGCCACAGCGCCAGTGCCGACCGGAGCACGGCGGCGGCCCGGTCGTGCTCCCCGGCGGCGCGCAACTCCCGTGCCTCGCCGACGAGTTCCTCGGCCCGGTGGGTGTCCAGCCCGCCCGGGTCCACGGCGAGCAGGTAGCCGCCGCTGAGCGTGGTCGGCGCGGCCGCCCCGAGGACGCGGCGCAGCCGGTGGACGTACGTGCGGATCACGGCGGAGGGCTTGGCGGGCGGCTCCTCGCCCCACAGGTCGTCGACGAGCTGGCCGATCGACACGGGGTGGTTGGCCCTCAACAGCAGGGCGAGCAGCAGGCTCCGCTGCTGTGGCGAGCCCAGCGCGAGCTCACCGCCGTCCCGCCACCCCCGCAGCGGCCCCAGCACCGCGAACCGTAAACCACCCACCGGCCGTTCCCCCTCCGCCCACACCCGCGATTCCCCCGGGCGGGCATTTTACCGACCGCATCGCCCCTGCTCAGGGCGGCCGCCGCCGCGGGCCCGGGCCGCCCGCCGCGCCCGGCGAGCGGAACGGCCGGTTTCGGCCAGTCGTGCCGCCGGTGGATACATCCGTTCACGTCTTCGGCATGCTGACCGCACAGGTTGTCCATAACGCGACAAGGGAGTTGGCCATGCGTCGAATCGCTGCTCTGGGGACCGGTGCGGCACTGCTGGTGGCCGCCGGGGTGATGGCGGCGCCGAGCGCCTCGGCGACCTCGTACTGCAGCACCACCCAGGGGACGAACTGGGGCTCGGTGAGCTGCCAGACCACCGCCACCAAGAATCACTGGCAGCTGGTGCTGGTCTGCAACAACGACAACGTCAAGGGCGTCCAGACGACGGTCATCGGCTCCTGGCACATGGGCAACGGCAGCGACACCCTCTACTGTCCGACCGGCTACAGCACCGCCTACACCAAGGTCAACAACGACAACTGACCCGCCGGGCCCAGGAGTCGGCCCCGTCTCGGCGGGGCCGACTCCTGGGCGCCGTGGTGCGGCCGGACGTCGCCTCGCCGAACAGCCCTGCCGTGTCGGCGGCTTGACGGTCACGGAATAACTGAGTTAGTTACTGAATTATGGACTTCACTGTTATCGCCCATGCCGTGGAAGTCGACCACGGGGTCAAGCGCCTCTCCATGCGGTTCATCAAGCGCTACGCGGCCCCGGAGCGCGCCCGGCTGAGTGTGGAGCTGTGCGAGAGGATCTCGGCGGCCCTGGAGGAGTTGGACCTGATCACCGTGCCGAGGCGGCTGCCGACGTCGGAGAACGAGTACGTCTTCGTTGTCCACAAGCAGAGCCCCATCGGTGAGGCGGTGTTGATCGCCTCGGCCGTCGCCATGATGGAGAGGTTGGGAACCCCGGCGATTCCGAACATCTTCGATCACTTTCCCCAGGCCCGGCATCAGCTCACCTAGCGGATGGATGGCCTGATGTCGCCCACTTCCGATCAATTGTGTTCAGCGGGGGCATCGTGCCACGAGTGTGACTCGGATGGCCGCTAGAGTCTCCAGGCACTCGGCGGTCCACCGTCGGCGCGCCGGTCCCGGGGGGCTGCGCAGTGGGGCATGCCATTCGAACCACCCTCATTCTTCCGAAGGGTGGAGTTCGGGGCGGGCCTCGGGAGTTTTCTCGTTGAAGCCGCGGCGCAACCGGAGTTCAGTGCATGTCCATCGCAATGACGACGAAGGAGAACGTCTTCCCCGGGTTTCCCCTGCCCCCACTGCCCTTGCCGGACAGCGTCTACTTCATCGATGACTCCGGTAATTCAGATATAACGCTGTTCGGATTGATTCGTGTACCTCAGACCGGCGGAGAGCTGACGACCGAGGCCGCGTGGACGCGGTTCCTCGAGGAACTCGCGGGGAACCCGCACCTCGTCTTCCAGCCCGGCACCTACCTGCACGCGGTCGACCTCGTCGCCGGTCGGGGCGGCCTGCTGCACCACACCCCGGGGCTCGCTCCCACCAGGCGCCAGAAGGAGGAAGCCGCGGGCGTCGTCCGACGCGGGCTGCAGGTGCTGGCCGACGTGCCCGGCATCGGGGTCAGCGTCGTCTACAGCCGCCGGGCCAGCCGCGAGGCCGTCTACGGGGCGCTCGTCGAACAGCTCAACGACCGCCACGCATCGGCCGACAGCACCTGCGAGGTCGTCATGGACGGCAACGGGACCGAGAAGCGGCTCAAGGCCGCGCACCACGACCTGCCGCGCGACCGTCGTCACGTCATCGGGGAACCGCTCCTGGTGCCGGCCAGGCTCAGGCACCTGCTCCAGGCGGCCGACTTCGTCGCCCACGCGGGATTCCAGTCGCTCGTGCGCGATCCAGCGCGCGAATTCATGTGGGACTGGTTCCCTGAAGCCTTCCCGCAGGCCGACGCGCTGGTGGACCTCGGACGGCTTCGCCAATAGGCCGGGCCCCGGCGATCAGCCGGGGCCCGGGGCGGACCTGGTGCTCCGAATCGTCGGGCCAGAACCGCAGAAGACAGTGTTCCACACATTCCGCTTCATCCCCTTCAGCTCGGAGGATTCATGTCCGCATTCGACCGCCTCTCCAAGGCGATCCTCTGGAAACGAGAGCAAGTCGTCGTCTCCAGCGTCGAGTTGAGGCTGCCGACCGAACCCGTGAAGTCCTCCCAAGCCGAGGTCGTCGCCTCCGGGACGGCCAATCCGCTCGCCCGCCTGCCGGAATCCGCCTGGGAGGCGGTGGCCGGCGCGGTGACCAACCCGGAGGCGGTGGCCGGCATGCTGCGGCCGACCGAGCAGGAACCCACCGGCCTGCTGCTGGAGGAGCACGTCGAAGGCGCGACGCTGCGCAACCTCAACACCCGGGTCTGGCTGAGCGAACTGCTGCCGGGCATCCAGCCCCGCACCGGGATGGAGGTGATGGACACCGCGGACCCGCAGGTCTCGGGCACGACCGAGGACGGCGGGCCGTGCGCCGTCGTGCGCTACCGCTACCGCGACCTCCAGCACCTGAAGGACCACGTCCGGCAGACCGTCCACAGCACGCTCGCCATCAACAGCTACGCGTCCTCCATCCTGGCCCGCAAGGTGACCAGGCCCTTGATCGTCCATCCGGTCGAGTTCGCCTTCGAGGACGGAACGGCGCCGTTCACCATGCTCGTCGTGCGCGACGGGATCACGCGCCTGGCCAGCGCCTGGTCGGTGCTGGCAGGGCCCGACGCCGACGCCGCCGACACCGCGGACCTGCTGGTGCAGCAGCTCTTCGGCACGGTGCCCGCGGAATCCGCCGCGAACGGCCCGCGCCTCGGCGAGCGACTCGCGGCCGCGCGCCGGGACTGGCGGGCCTCGCTCGCCGCCGCCTTCGCGGAGGCCAGGGTCGGCGACGACCTGGAGGACCGCGGCATCCACATCGCGCAGACCCTCGTGGTGCCCGCGCAGATCGCGGTCGGCGCCCAGGGCCACCCCGGCCACCTGCTCGCTCCCGAGGACGTCTTCGACGACGCCATGCGCTCCGTGCTGGCCAGCGTGCACGTCGAGTTCAAGGCGTGGGACTCGGCCGCGCAGAACGTCGAGGTCGCCACCCGCGCCCTCAAACGCGTCATCCAGCTCGGCGACACCGGCATGGGCGGGGAGACCCTGCAGGTCGTCTACGGCCTCGCCGTGGGCCGGATCCGGCCGGAGGAGATGCCCCGGCACTACGGCGACAGCCGTCTCCCCGGTACGGCGCTGTGGCGCGGCATCCAGCTCGTCCACGCCCTGACGAGGCCCGAGCTCTACGGCCAGCTCAAGGACCAGGCCAAGGCGATCAAGGGCGGCTCCCGCATGAGCACCAGGGGCTTCGCCGAACTCCTCGGCCCGATCGTCGACCTGCCGTGGCGCAGCCCGAAGAAGGCCGTCGCCAAGCAGGCACGCAACGCCTGGGCCAACGGCGGCGTGCTCACGCGCGACGTCCTCGGCGAGTGGGACCCCGTCCTCACGGACGACTTCACGACCCTCGTCGAGCCCGCACGGGCGGGGGACACGGACGCCCGTTGCACCCTCGCCGTCGCCGGCGGGATCGCTCTGATAGCCGACAAGCTGCTCACCCGCAACGTCGGCTCCTCCCTGATGGCTCCGCGCGAGAAGGGCGGAGTGCCGCTGCGGGCCGACGTCAACGCGGTCATCGAGGGGCTGTCCACCGCGGGCAACGCGACGGGGCTGTGGATCCTCGCGCTGGCCGCGAACCGCTTCCGCGTGGACGGGCTTCCGGAGAACTCCAAGCCCGTGCGGCAGCTCGTACGGGTCGTGCCCGACGAGTCGCAAGCCCCGTACGTCCACCTGAAGGTGGATCCGGGCCGGCCGGACCGGATCGCCCGCGACGGCCACGGCGTCCCCGTCCCGATCTTCGAGTGGGACGTGGTGGCCGCGCACGACCCGGAGCGGGCGGAGGCAGCGGTCAGGGACCACGTCGCGCGATCGTACGTCCGCATGACGGAGCCGGCCACCCTCTTCGGCGACCACGGGTACTCCGACGGCTCCGCGGACGGTCCGGCGCCGGCGTCGCAGGGGCGGGAGGAACCGAAGCCCGACGACGCGTCCTTCACCGTCCCCGGCTCCGAGGTGCCCCCCGGGCGACGTGCCGCCGACCTCCGCCGCGCCCTGCGCGCCGGGATCGACAGCGCCCGGGCGGCCCTGAACGACCTGCTGGAGGTCGACCGCACCGCCGGGAGCTGGCCCCCCGTGCTGGAGCCCGACGACTTCGAGGACCTGGGCCAGTCGCTCGTCGGCCTGCAGACCGACATGGAGAACCTGCGCCGCAACATCCAGAGCGACGAGCAGCCGGACTGCGACGCCGAGGAGGACGAGGACTGACCGGCGCGCGCCGAGCCGAGCACGCGCCGCTGTCCGGAACCGTCCGCCTCCCGGGCCCCCGAGCGGCCGACCTGCCGGCACCTCGGCGTTCCGGGCTCCGGCACCGCGCCCGCGCCCGTGCCGCGCTTGCGTCCGCGCCGGCGCCGCGACAGCCGATCGACAGCGGAGCGTTAGCGCCGTCCCCGACCGTGGGAACCCGCCGCACCCGGCGGCGGTCACCGAAGGAGGCGTGATGTTCAGCAAGAGGACGACCGGCAGGGCCGGCACGGCGGGCACGCGGACGCGCGGGGGTGTCGCCCTGCTGGCCGCGGCCGGCGCGCTGGTGCTCGGCGCCGCCCCGGCGGCCGTGGCCACGCAGGCCCCGGACACCGCCGAGGGCCCGGCCGGGGTGCAGTCGGCGCGCAGCACCGCGGTGTCGCTCTACAACGGCACCACGGCCAAGATCTACCGGAACTACAGCTCGCTGTCGCACGGCGTCTGGGACGACGCCACCCCGCCGCAGGCCATCGACAAGGCCTCGTCGGCGTCCTGGGGCTCGCACTCCTCCGGCTTCATGACGGGCACCGAGGGCGAGGTGCGCTACCAGCTGGAGTCGGGTGAGGCGACGATCCACTGGAACAACCCGTTCTCCGGCAGCAACAGCTACAGCTGCACCGTCCCCGAGGGCTACACCTGTTCCTGGACGGGCGGCTCGGGCAACAACGCCTCGGTCGACTTCACCCTGGGCGGCAGCCCGAAGACCCTCGCCGCCGCGCCGGCCGCGTCCGCCGAGCAGGCGAGCGCGCTCTCCGCGGCCCGGAGCACCTACGTCGCGCTCCAGAACCGCACCACGAACACCATGGACCGCACCTCCTCCTCGCTCTCGCACGGCACCTGGAGCGAGAACATGCTGCCGCCGGACCACATCTTCCCGAAGGACAACGGGTCCTGGCAGTCGGAGTCCAACGGCTTCATGACCGGCACCGAGGGCCGGGCCGTCTACAACATGTACGACGTGGGCAACGTCGAGATCTGGTGGGACAACCCCTACTCCGGCAGCAACAAGTACGACTGCAAGGTCCCCGACGGCTACACCTGCAGCCGGGACGGCGGCGGCGGCGACAACGCCAACGTCACCTTCACCGTGAAGAAGGGCTGATCCGATGGAGCGCATCCTCCGCACCCGCCCGGGCGTCAAGGCCCTGGCCGCGGCCGCCGTCGCCGCGATGACCCTCGTCCCGCTGGCCGCGTCCGAGTCGCTCGCGGCTCCCGCGCCCGCCACGGCACCGGCCGCCGGGCAGCAGGCCGGCGCCGCGGTCGCGCTCGCGGCCGGGATCACCCCCGGGCAGAGCTACGTCCTCTCCCCGCAGAACGCGCCCGACCAGTGGCTGGGCGAGAACGCCTGGAACAGCATCACCACCCAGGCCAGCCGGTGGTGGTACGGGCAGGACCAGTACCACCACGCCCTGTGGACCGCCCGTGACGGCGGCAACGGCGCCATCGAGTTCCAGAACTTCGACTTCGGCGGCAGCCTCCAGGACGACGGCGGCGCCGTGGAGGCGAACTGGGGCAACGGCGGCTCGTGGGACTGGGTCACCGTCGCGGGCCCCAGCGGCACCGTCGCGCTGCGCAACCGCGCCACCAACCGCTATCTCGCGCTCGCCGGGAACACCGCCGTCATGACGGCGGGCGCCTTCTACTGGTTCGTCGTCAACGCCCACCCGTAACCGGCAGGGCCCGTCGCCTCCCACCGTTCCGTCCGCGCCACCACAGCCCCGATCACGCCATGTGATCGGGGTTGTGTGTATGAGTAGCATATGTTTCGGGTAGCTCCTCACTGATCATCAGATGAACAGCCAGGAGGACGTGTTGCTCGACTTCCGCATGCTCGGTCCCGTGGAGGTCCACCACAACGGGACGGCTGTCGACCTCGGGCCACCGAAACGCCGCACCGTCCTGGCCGTGCTGGCACTCGCGCACGGCTCCCTGGTCACCGTCGACCGCCTCACCGACGCCCTGTGGCACGAACGGCCGCCCACCCACGCGAAGACCACCATCCAGGGCCACGTCTCCCGGCTGCGCCGCCTGGTCCACCCCACCGGCGGGGCCACCATCGAGACGGTCGGCGACGGCTACCTGCTCCACGCACCCACCGAGGGCATCGACGTCCGGCGCTTTCGCGACGCCGTCTCCGCCTCCCGCCGCGACCACACCCTCCAGGCCCCCGCCGCCCCGGACTCGGCCGTCCCGACCCTGCGCAGGGCACTCGCCCTGTGGCGCGGCCCCGCCCTCACCGGACTCTGCGACACACCCCTGATCACCTCCGCCGCCGCCGAGTTGGAGGAGAGCCGGCTGAGCGCCGTGGAGAACCTCGGCCACGCGCTGACCTGCGAACACCGCGCCGAGGACGCCGTGGCCGTCCTGCGCGGCCCGGTCGACCGGCACCCGCTGCGCGAGTCACTGGTGGCGGCGCTGCTCGACGCCCTGCTCGCCGCCGACCGCCAGGCCGCCGCCATCCGCCTCTACCACCGCACGGCCCGGCTGCTGGCCGACGAACTCGGCGTCAGCCCCGGCCCCGCGCTGGCCCGCTCCTACGCCCGGATCCTCGCCGGTCCCCAGCCCGGAGAGCACACCCAGCCCGCGCCCCGCACCCAGCCCTCACCCCGCTCCTCACCCCGCTCCTTATCCCGCCCCGCGGACCTCCCCGAGGCCGTCCTCCCCGAGACTGCCCGCCCCGAGGCCGCCCGCCCGGTCGCCGACGGTGGGCGGCGCCCGTTCCTCCTGCCCCGCCGCCCGGCCGGCTTCCGCGGCCGCGAGCACGAACTCGACCGCCTGGACGAAGCCGTGGCACCCACCCGCGACGCCCCCGTCTGCCTGGTCACCGGCCCCGCCGGCATCGGCAAGAGCGCGCTCGTGGCCCACTGGGCGCAACGCGCCGCGACGGCGTTCCCCGACGGCGTCCTCTTCGCCCGACTCGACGGATTCGTCGGCACCGCCCCCGCCGCCGACCCCGCCTTCGTCCTGAGGGACTTCCTCGTCGCCCTCGGCACCAGACCGGACGACCTCCCGCACAGCCCCGCCGCCGCCGAGAGCCGCTACCGCGAACTGCTCCGCGACCGCCGCGTCCTGGTCCTCCTCGACGACGCCCTCAGCTACGACCAGGTACGGCCGCTGCTGCCCGACGCGGCCGGCTGCGCCAGCGTCGTCACCAGCCGCAACCGGCTGGAGAGCCTGATCGCCGCCGACTGTGCCCGGCCGCTGCTGCTCGACCGGCTGGAACCACGCCAGGGCGCCGCACTGCTCGCCGACGTGCTCGGGCCGGAACGCGTCGAAGCCGAACCGTCCGCCGTCCGCCGCCTCGTCTGGCTGTGCGACGGCCTGCCGCTCGCCCTGCGACTGACCGGCGCCCGGCTCGCGACCAGGCCGGAACGGTCGCTGCGCGAGGCCGCCGAGGAGATGCGGGACGAACGCCAGCGCCTCGCCCTGCTGGCCGCCGGCGAGTTCGACCTCGCCTCCGTCCTGCGGGCCAGCGTCGGCCAACTGCCGCCCGAAGCGGCTGAACTCCTGCACCTGCTGGCCCACCACGCCGGCCCCGACGCCGACCTCGGCGCGGTGACCGCGCTGGCCGGCGGCGACCCGGCCGCCGTCCGGGCCGCACTGAACCGGCTGATCACCGCCAACCTGCTGGAAGAACGGGCCCAGGGCCGCTACGCCCTGCGTGACCTCGTCCGGCTGTTCGCCCGGACGCTCGGCCCCGCGCCCGACCCCGACCGCCTCCTGCGGCTCCTCGACCACTACCTGTGCGGGGCGCTGGCAGCCGCCGCCGTGGCGGGGCCCGGCGGCGGGCTGCCCGAGGACGTCCGCCCGCCGGCCGGCGCACCCGCGTTCGCGGACCGGGCCGAGGCGATGGCCTGGTACGCGCGGGAACGGCGCAACCTGGTCGCCGCCGTGGCGGCGGCGGCCGCGGCGGGCCACCACGGCCGGGTGTGGCGCCTCGCGGCGCTGCTGTGGCCGTTGGTGATCCAGCAGACGAAGGGCGAGTGGGCGGCCCCGCTGGGGCACGCGCTGGCCTCGGCGGTCCAACTGGCGCTGCTGGGCCACCACGGCGAGGCCCGGTGGTACTTCGACCGCGCCGGACGCCTCGCCGGACAGGACGGCCCCGCCGCCGACGCCACCGACGCCTCCGACGCCTCCGGCCCGACCGAACGCCCCGGCGGAACCGCCAGAAGCCTCGGAGAGGCACGCTTCTGCTCCTGACCGGGCCGCCCGGGGGACCGGGACGGGGTCGGCCGCGGGGCGGGCGGGTCGTTCGTCGGGTGGCTGTCGGGTCCGGGTGGGTGTCGGCCCCGGCGGGGCGCCGGCCCGGCCGTTCAACAGCGGCAACCGGCCTGCCGGACGCGGGTTTCGGCCCTCGCCTCGCGGACGAGGACCGGGGCCGGCACGCATGGTGCCGTGACGTTCCGCCTTGGACGCGCTTGTGGCCGCCGCCCCACCTGCCGGTGCGTACCCCGGAGTCCGACCGCCCGGCGCCCCGGCCTCCGGCAGCCACAACCGGGAGCCGGGAGCCGGCCGTCAGGTCGCGGCTCGCAGAGCCGCGAGCCGCGCAGCGCGGGGCGGGCCCAGGTGGCACCCACAAGCCCCCCACCAACCCGCGATTCGAATGCGCGGGACGTCGGTTGAGGGCCTTCCCGTGAGGGAGAGGCCGGGCCGGTGGTGGCGCTACGAGGCACCGGAAGTCGGCGGGGCCGACTTCTGGTGCGGGGCGGCTTGGGTGCGGCAGTGGGTGAGGGCGTAGGTGAGGCGGGTGTCGGGGTTGGGGACGGCGGTGAGGAGTTCACCGGCGGTGGTGAGGGTGGTCCAGTAGGTGGTGGGGTCGCCGGTGCGGGGCAGGGGGCGGGCGAAGGCGAGGGAGAGGTAGGCCGCGGTGAGGTTGCCGGTGGTGAACCAGCGCTGGAGTCCGTGGCGGTGGCCGGGGCGGATGCCGCCCATGGCGTCCATGGCCGTCAGGAAGAGGTCGACGACGGCGAGTTCGGTGTCGGTGAGGGACTTGGGGACGTCGAAGACACCGAGGGCTTCGAGGACTTCGCCGGTGTCGCACTCGGAGTCCGGACGGGGGTCGGCCAGGAGGGCGTCGTAGCAGTCAGCCAGGCGGCGGGTGGTCTCGGCGTGGGGGATGTCCAGGGCGAGGCAGACGGCCCGGGCGACGGGCAGCGGCGGGTGGCCGAGGCGCGCGATCAGGGCGTAGGTGGCGGCCGGGGTGGCGCCGCGGGAGAGGGTGTGCCGGGCGAGGGTGGTGAGGTTCATGGGGTCCGGGCTTTCAAACGGTGACGAGGGTGGGCACGGGGGTGGGGGCGACGAGCACCCAGACGAACTTGCCGATACCGCCCGGGCGGGACGAGCAGCCCCAGCGCTCGGCGAGCTCGTCGATGAGGAACAGGCCGCGCCCGCACTCGTCGTCGGGCGAGGCGGTGCGCAGGGTGGGGCGGCCGGTGCCGGCGTCGTGGACTTCGAGGCGCAGGCGGGAGCCGGTGAGGGAGATGCGGATCTCGATGTGGCAGTCGTCGGGGCCGTCGGAGTGCTGCACGGCGTTGGCGAACAACTCGCCCAACAGCAGCTCGGCGGTATCGCGGTAGCGCTCGCCGGAGGGGAGGGCGGCGAGGTAGGCGCGGAGCAAGTACCGGGCCAGCGGCGTGGATTCGACACGGGCATCGAGCCGCGCGACGAACGCGCGAGGCCGACGGGCAGTGAGCATGGGGGAGTACCTCAAGGGATGGCATGAGAGTGGGATGCGCCGTGCGCTGCGAGATGGACGGTCTCGGCAGGTTGCGCTGTGCACCTGGTGAATCACCGGGTGTAGCCATGGTGGCGCTCTGACCCCTACTATCGGAAGCCGATCTGACGCTTGAAGTCGATGCACGGCAAGTAGGTGAAGGTCAATGAACCTCAAGGAACTTGATCCAACATCAAGCCCATGGGCCCCCTTTGGGGTGCAACTCCGCAGGTCACGCAGGGCTGCCGGCCTCACGCAAGCTCAGTTGGCGAGGCGCGTGGGGGTCGATCCTTCCTACGTCTCCTATGCCGAACTTGCCCCGCCTGGCCGGACCCCGCCGAGCGAGAAGTTCGCACGTGACGCCGATCGCGTGTTGGACACGGGCGGAACCCTGCTGCTGATGTGGCTCCAGGCCAAGCACTCGGCGTTGCTGGAGGGGTTCCCGGAGTACGCAAATCAGGAGCAGAACGCCACTGAGATAAGGATCTACGAGGCTGGAGTCGTCCCGGGGCTCTTCCAGATCGAGCCCTATGCCCGGGCTCTGGCAGCAGGCGACGTTCGCCGAGGCGCGATCACCCAGCAGCAGGCGGACGAGCGAGTGACCTACTTGCTCACGAGGCAGCAACTGCTCCGACGGGCCAGGCCACCACTGGTTCATGCTGTGCTGGACGAGAGTTGCCTGCGTCGCCCAATCGGCGGTCGTGAGGTCATGAGGGCGCAGCTCTCTCACTTGGAGGAGCTGTATGCCGTCAATAATGTGATTCTTCAAGTTGCGCCGTTCGCGCTGGGGGAGGAGCGCCCCTTCGCCTTGCCGCTAGTGCTTCTGACCCTCCCCGACCGGTCCCTCCTGGGATACTCGGAGTCTGAGGGCCGAAGCCACCTCGAGCGGGATATCGAACGGCTTGCCGCCTGGAGGAAACACTACGATCGACTCCAAGTGGGAGCGCTGGCCGAGACGGCGACTCTCGAATGGATGCGTGCTGCTCGGAAAGGGATCGAATGTCCGACATCAACTTGACCGCTGCCCGCTGGGTGAAGGCGAGCTACAGCCAGCAGGGCGGAAACTGCGTCGAGGCGGCCCCGGGCTTCCCCGGTCTTGTTCCGGTCCGCGATTCGAAGGACCCTCAGGGCCCGGCTCTGGTCTTCCCGGCCGAGTCCTGGAAGTCGTTCGTCACCGCTGTCCGCAGTGGTGAGTTCGGCGGAGTCTGAGCCCCAGCCCCGCATCCGCAGGCCCGGGCCGTTCGCGGTCCGGGCCTGCGGTCGGTTCCTCCCCCGCTCCCTGGGGCAGGATCTGCGACGACGAAGTGCGATCAGCTGGAGGCCTCTCCGCTGATCGGCCATCCACCAAGGGAGTCGGCATGGGCGGGAACGTTGATCTGACGGGTGCCTCCTGGAGCAAGAGCAGCTACAGCCAGCAAGGCGGCGATTGCCTTGAGGTTGCGCGTGGCTCGCTTGGGATGGTGCCCGTTCGTGACTCCAAGGACCCTGAAGGCCCGGTCTTCGTCTTCTCGGCCGAGGCGTGGCAGTCGTTCGTTGTCGCTGTCCGCGGTGACGAGTTCGGCGTGGTCTGAGCCTCACGTCGGTATCCGCAGGCCCGGGCAGCGAGCATCGAGTTCATCAGAGAAGTGCGGAGAGGTTTCGAACATGGATGACCTGCGCAGCACCGTTTGGCGCAAGAGCTCGTACAGCGCCCAGCAGGGGCAATGCGTCGAGGTGGCGATCGGGTCCTCCGCTGACGTGCCGGTACGCGACTCGAAGGACCCGCACGGTCCTACCCTCGCGTTCCCGGTCTCCGCCTGGGAAGCCTTCGTCATGGCTGTCCGCAGTGGCGAGTTCGGCGTGGTCTGAGCCTCACGTCGGCATCCGCAGGCCCGGGCCGTTCGCGGTTCGGGCCTGCGGTCGGTTCCTCCCCCGCTCCCTGGGGCAGGATCTGCGACGACGAAGTGCGATCAGCTGGAGTCCTCTCCGCTGATCGGCCATCCACCAAGGGAGCCGGCATGGGCGGGAACGTTGACCTGACGGGTGCCTCCTGGAGCAAGAGCAGCTACAGCAACGGGCAGGGCGGCTGTGTTGAGGTTGCTGGCGGTTACTCAGGCATGATGCCTGTCCGTGACTCGAAGGACCCTCAGGGCCCGGCTCTCGTCTTCCCGGCCGAGTCCTGGAAGTCGTTCGTCACCGCCGTCCGCAGTGACGAGTTCGGCGAGGTCTGAGCCTCACGTCGGCATCCGCAGGCCCGGGCCGTTCGTGGTCCGGGCCTGCGGTCGGTTCTTCCCGTTCGTTCCTCGACCGGCTCGGCTGTAGGGCGAAGCAGCCGTCGGGGCGGGTTCAGGGGGCCAACGGCTCGATCTCACCGGCGAAGACGATGATCTGGTCGATGAGGCTGCGCCGCAGATGCACGACGTCCGTTCCCGTCAGACGGGGGCCTTCGTCGGGCGTGGTGAACACCCACTGGTACCGGGCCCATTCGCCGGGCATGTCGACCGCCGAGCAGCGGACCATGGTGCCGGCCCCGGCCGGGTGGTGCCGGATGTCCAGGACGAACCGTTCGACCGCCTCGATTCCCTCGCTGCGGCCCAGCGGCCCCCAGAAGACCACGTCCGACGTCAGGGCCTGGGAGAGCAGAGCCGTCACATAGCTGTCGTCCGAGGCGTTGAACGCGGAGATGAACGTGTCGATCGCGGAGCTTGCGGTCTCTTCCTGCATCCCTCAGTAATACCAGCAGTTTCGCGTGCGCTCGACCCGCGATCCGCCGTCCGACCACGGCGAACAGGCCCGGTCACGGCTCTGGTTGGCGTTGCGGTCCGCCGGCGTCGGGCTGTGGCCGCCCCGGCCCCGGCCTGTTGCCGGGCCTGCCCGGGCGGGCTTGTCGAAGGTCCGTCTCCATCCCAGGAATCTGGGATGGAGACGGACGTGCGGGCGACGGAAGGATCTGCTCGGCAGGAACGCCGGAGCACCCTCGGCTCGGACCTGTCAGATACCCGTCATACCGGCGGCCGTCGAGGCGGCCGCCGCGCCCGCCGGTGCTCCACGGTGCCCGCTCTCGGACTTCGGTGACGTGGAAGCGCCGGCCCCCGCATGCTCCTTCTTCGGCCCTTAGGAGTTCGCAGTGATCCGCCTCGCTTCCCGTCGACGTGCCGTAGTGCCCGTCGCCGTGGCGCTCTCGGCCCTCGTCTCGTTCGGCGTGCTCGGCGCCGGGACGGCCCAGGCGACCCCGACCCCGCTTCCGAAGCCCCCGACGCCCACGTGCAATCCCAGCGTCGAGCCGACGTGGGTGGACATCATGTCCTACCGGGTCACCCCGGTCATCACCGACTACCTTGCCGTGCAGGTCCCCGACGGGGCGACCGGCCAGCGCACCGAGACGCTGGTCAACACGGACTCGGTGACCACCACCGTCAACAACAGCACCGAGATCGGCGCGAGCCTCTCCGTCCTGTTCGTCAAGGTGGAGGCCAAGGTCGGCTTCTCCGTCATGAAGACCACGTCCACCACGAAGACCAGCCAGATCACCACGACCTGGAACCTGAACAAGCCCGGTCGGTACGGCCTCTACCGGGGCACCCGCAAGGTGCAGGGCGAGTGGGTCAAGTACCTCTGTGCCGAGACCAGCCCGACCACCGGTGTGTGGATCAACGCGCTCAACGGCGGCTCCGGCACCTTCACCACCTTCGAGCCCACGGAGATCGGCGCCGTCTCGTGCGCGAACCAGGAGCCTGCCGGCACGTTGCGGCGGGCCGTCCAGATACAGCTGAGCTGCTGACCGGGCCATGGAACACACCGAGGAGAACAGCATGACCAGCAGCACGGCGCACCCCGTCCGCCGACCCTCCGCGCGTTCGGCGGGCGCCGCCCGCGCGGCGGCCCGGGCCGTTCGGACGGCCGTCGCCACCGTCGCCGCGGTGGCCCTGCTCGCGACGCCGGCGGTGGCGGACACCGGGACCGGATCCGCTCCGGCCGCAGCGCCCCGGGCTTTCGTCGGTCACGAATGGAAGGGCTGGGACTGCGACGGGTACTACCGGATCGAGACGCCCACCCCGGGCATGGTCCTGGAGTACGACCAAGGCCCCGCCAAGGCGGTGCTCCAGAGGCCGTCGAGGAACTCGGACACCCAGCTGTGGGAGGTCTGCCGCTGGCCCGGCGGCCCGTTGGAGACCGCCGACTTCATCCTGAAGGCCAAGAACGGCGGCGACTGCGTCACCCTCTGGGGCGGCTACCAGCAGGAGGACTACTGGTTCTCCGTCTACAACTGCGACAACGTCGGACAGAACCAGAAGTTCTGGATCTCCCACGACCCGGCAACCGACACGATGATGTTCCAGGTGCTGCACAGCGGTATGTGGATGGCGATCCAGGGCACGTTCGCGGGGGACGGCTCGCACGTCGCCCAGTACCTGAACCGCGCCACCGCGTTCTCCATCCCGGGGTACTGGGCGAACAACTCGCGGTAGCCCCGCACCGGGCCCGAACGGCTCCCGTGCCGCCCCCGGGGACGGACACGGGGACGGACACGGGGCCCGGACCGCGAACGGTCCGGGCCCCGCTCCGCGCCCGGGACACCCGGGGCCGCAGCCGTGCGACCGCCGAGAAATCGGCTACCGCCGGCCCGCCGGATGGAGCAGCATGACCCCGTGTCCGATACCTCAGTACTCACCCGCACCGAGGCCGCCGAGCGCCACCGCCTGCTCGACGTCCGCACCGTCCACCTCGACCTCGACCTGACCCGGGGCCCGGAGGTGTTCGGCTCCACCACCGTGATCCGCTTCGGCTGCGCCACCCCGGGCGCCGGCACCTTCGTGGACGTCAAACCGGCCCGGCTCCACCGCGTGGTGCTCAACGGCCGCGAGCTGGACGTCGCCGCGCTGGAGGCCGGGCGCTTCCCGCTGACCGGCCTGGCCGCCGACAACGAGCTCACCGTCGAAGCCGACATGGCCTACTCGCACACCGGCGAGGGCATGCACCGCTTCACAGACCCCGCCGACGGCGAGGACTACGTCTACACCCAGTCCTTCCTCGACGACGGCCCGCGGGTCTTCGCCTCCTTCGACCAGCCCGACCTCAAGGCGCGGTTCACGGTGTCCGTCACCGCGCCCCGGCCGTGGACCGTGGTCGGCAACGGCCTGTCCCGCCAGGTCGAGCCCGGCCGCTGGGAGTTCGCGACCACCCCGGTGATCAGCAGCTACCTGGTCTCCGTGGTCGCCGGCCCGCTGCACTCGGTGTGCGCCGAGCACGACGGGATCCCGCTGGGCCTGCACTGCCGCCGCTCGCTGGCCGCCCACCTGGACGCCGACGCCGACGAACTGCTGGAGATCACCCGGCAGGGCTTCGACCACTACCACCGGGTCTTCCGGCACCGCTACCCGTTCGACAGCTACGACCAGTGCTTCGTCCCGGAGTTCAACGCCGGCGCGATGGAGAACCCGGGCTGCGTCACCCTGCGCGACGAGTACGTCTTCCGCTCCGCCGTCGACGACACCAAGCGCGAGGAGCGCGCCCTGGTGGTCGTCCACGAGATGGCGCACATGTGGTTCGGCGACCTCGTCACCATGAAGTGGTGGGACGACCTGTGGCTGAACGAGTCCTTCGCCGAGTACATGGCCTACCGCGTCACCGCCGCCTCCACCCGCTTCACCAGCGCCTGGACGGGCTTCGCCGCCAACCGCAAGCCCTGGGGCTACGACGCCGACCAGCGCCCCTCCACCCACCCGGTGGCCCCCGGCACGGTGGACGACACCGCCCAGGCCCTGCAGAACTTCGACGGCATCTCCTACGCCAAGGGCGCCGCGGCCCTGCGCCAACTGGTCGCCTGGCTCGGCGAGGACGCCTTCCTGGCCGGCGTCAACGACCACTTCGACGAGCACGCCTTCGGCAACGCCACCCTCGACGACCTGCTGCGCGCCCTGGCGGCGGCGAGCGGCCGCGACGTCCACGCCTGGGCCGAGCGCTGGCTGCGCACCACCGGCGTGGACACCCTGCGGCTGACCGACGGCCGGATCGAGCACACCGCGGCCGACGGCGGTCCCACCCGCCCGCACCAGCTGACCGTCGCCCACTACCGGCGCACCCCCGAGGGAGCCCTGGAACTCGCCGAGCGGGCACCGCTCGCCCTGGCCGCCGACACCGACGCCGACACAGGCACCGACACAGGCACAGGCACAGGCACAGGCGCCGACGCCGCGGAGGCGCCGGGCACCACCCTGGCCCGGCCCGCCGCCACCGCGCTCACCCTGCTCAACGACACCGACCTCGGCTACGTCAAGATCCGCCTCGACGCCGCCTCCTGGGACACCGCGCGCACCTCGCTCGGCGCCGTGCCCGAGGAGGAGGCCCGGGCGGTGCTCTGGAGCGCCGCCCGCGACCAGGTGCGCGACGGCGAACTGGCACCCGACGCGTACCTGCGGCTGGTCGCCGACCACCTGCCCGGCGAGACCTCCGTGCACCTGGTGGACGCGGTGCTCGCCTTCGCCCGCGACTTCGTCGTGGACTGCGCCGTACCCCCGGCCGACCACCCGGCGGCGCTGGCCCGGCTCGGCGAGGTCTGCCGCGCCCTGCTGCGGCGCACCGAGGGCGAGCCGGACCGCACCGGCCTGCGCCTGGTGGCCGCCCGCGGCGTGATCGGCACCGCCCTCGGCGAGCAGCAGGCCGCCGAACTGCGCGACTGGCTGGCGGCCGGCACGGTGCCCGGCGGCCCGGCACTCGACCCCGACCTGCGCTGGCAGCTGCTGCTGCGCCTGTGCGTGCTCGGCGCGGCCGGCGAGCCGGAGATCGCCGCCGAACTCGCCGCCGACCCGAGCAGCACCAGTGAGCAGGGCGCCGCCCGCTGCCGCGCCGCCCTGCCCGACCCGGCGGCCAAGGAGGCCGCCTGGCAGGCGCTGTTCCACGGCGAGCTCTCCAACTACCTGGCCATCGCCACCGCCAGGGGCCTGTGGCAGCCCGAGCAGGCCGACCTGCTGGACGAGCTGACCGCGCGCTACTTCAAGGAGCTGGGGCCGGCCGCCGCCCGCCGCGGCCCCGCCCTGGCCCGGGTGCTCGCCACGGCGGGCTTCCCCGCCTTCGCCGCCACCGAGCGCACCGTCCGGGCGGCCGAGGCCTGCCTGGCCGACCCGGACCTCACCGCGGCGACCCGGCGCGGGCTGGTGGACCAGCTGGACACGCTGCGCCGCGCGGTCCGGGCCCGGGAGCTGACCGGGCGGTAGGCCCCGGCGGTCCACCACCGCCGGCACCGTCCGGCCTCATGGAAACGGCCGGCGGAAGGTCCCTTCGGACACTTCCGCCGGCCGTCGCGCCGTGCTCCCGGCTACGCGCCGTGCTCCCGGCTACGCGCCGGACCGGCCCTGCTCGTCGTACGAGGAGGTGCCCTCGTCCAGCAGCGGCTCCTGCGTCTTGAGGTGCGCCGGGGCCAGCGCCCGCAGCGTGTGGTAGCCGGTGATGACCACCAGGGTGCCGAGCGCGATGCCGCTGAGGCTGAAGGTGTCGGTGAACTTCAGCGTCACGTTGCCGATGCCGATGATGATGCCCGCCGCGGCCGGCACCAGGTTCAGCGGGTTGCGCAGGTCCACCTGGGCCCTGGTCCAGATCTGCGCGCCGAGCAGGCCGATCATGCCGTACAGGATGACGGTGATGCCGCCGAGCACCCCGCCGGGGACGGCGGCCACGATGGCGCCGAACTTCGGGCACAGGCCGAACAGCAGGGCGAAGCCGGCGGCGCACCAGTAGGCGGCGGTGGAGTAGACCCGGGTGGCGGCCATGACGCCGATGTTCTCCGAGTACGTGGTGTTCGGCGGGCCGCCGACCGCGGTGGAGAGCATGGAGCCGATGCCGTCCGCGGAGATCGCGGTGCCCAGCTTGTCGTCCAGGTTGCTGCCGGTCATCTCGCCGACCGCCTTGACGTGCCCGGCGTTCTCCGCGACCAGCGCGATCACCACGGGCAGCGCCACCAGGATCGCCGACCACTGGAAGGACGGGCCGTGGAAGGTCGGCAGGCCGATCCAGTCGGCCTTGCCGACGCCCGACAGGTCCAGGCGCCAGTGGTCGGTCAGGTGCCCGCCGCCGTCCACCGAGTGGATCTTCCCGAAGACCCGGTCGAACACCCAGGAGATCCCGTAGCCGAACAGCAGTCCCAGGAAGATCGCCACCCGCGACCAGAAGCCGCGCAGGCACACCACGGCGAGGCCGGTGAACAGCATCACCAGCAGCGCCGTCCACTGGTCCTGCGGCCAGTACGTCGAGGCGGTCACCGGGGCCAGGTTGAAGCCGATCAGCATGACCACCGCGCCGGTGACGATCGGCGGCATCGCGGCGTGGATGATGCGCGCCCCGAACTTCTGGACCGCCACACCCACCAGGAACAGCGCCACGCCCACCACGAACACCGCGCCGGTCACCGTCGCGCTGGTGCCGCCCTGCGCCCGGATCACCGCGGCCACGCCCACGAAGGACAGCGAGCAGCCCAGGTAGCTGGGCACCCGGCCCTTGGTGGCGAGCAGGAAGATCACGGTCGCCACGCCGGACATCATGATCGCGAGGTTGGGGTCGAGCCCCATCAGCACGGGCGCCACGAAGCTGGCCCCGAACATCGCCACCACGTGCTGGGCGCCGAGGCCCACCGTACGGGGCCAGGAGAGCCGTTCGTCGGGACGGACCACCGCCCCCGGTGCGGGCGTGCGCCCGTCACCGTGCAGCTTCCAGCGCACGCCGAGATCCATGGTGAGGTATCGCTTTCTCTGTACTTCCGGGGAACTGTCCGCACCATTGTCGTGGCCGCCGGGTGTCCCGGCGATCACACGGACCCGCGTGAGCTGCGAAGACGTGTGCCGAGGCCTGACGGGCCCGGTGCTGTCGGGGATCTTACGGCCAGTCGTTCCACGCCGGCGGCGCGCCCTCGGTGATGACCCGCGCGTGCAGCGCCTCCAGGACGACCGGGTCCCTCCCGGTGCCCTGGACCGTCGGCCCGACCCGCTGCTCGCCGGAGGTGACGGCACCTACTTCCAGGGGCCCCCGGTGCTTCCAGGGGCCCTCCGGTGGCGAGAGCGTCGGCGCGGGAAGCAACCCTTCGCCGCCCGGCAAGGGTCTGTACATCGACGACTCGCCCAAGGTCACCTACTGGCAGCAGAGGATGGACGACGCCGTCACCTGGTGGTTTGACCTGGGACGACGCTCTGCGGTCGGCGGGTCGCCAGCTGTCATATGCTTGTCATATACATCTAAGGGGGGGTGCGTGGAGTTCCGACTGCTGGGCCCGGTGGCCGTGCTGGCCGCGGACGGCCGCGAGCTTCCGGCCGGATCGGCCAAACGCCGCAGCCTGCTGGCCATGCTGCTGCTCAACCCCGGAGCACCGGTCACCGTCGAGCGGCTCACCGGGACCCTCTGGGCGGACGAGGAACCGCCCCGGCACTCGCGCACCGTCATCCACAACCACGTCTCCGGGCTGCGCGCCCTGCTCACCGCCCACGACGCCCCCGCCGCCGGCATCGAACTCGTCACCGACAACGGCGCCTACCTGCTGCGGGCACCCGACCGGGCGGTGGACGCCGTACGGTTCGAACGCCTGGTGGCCCGCGCCCGCGCCCTGGACGCCGACGCCGCCGAGGCCGCCGCCGCCCTGCGCGAAGCCCTCGCCCTGTGGCGCGGCCCCGCCCTGGCCGGCACCACCGGCGGCCTGCCGCTGCAGTGCGCCGCCCAGGCCCTGGAGGAACAGCGGCTGGCCGCCGTCGAGGAACTCGCCCGCGCCCACGGCCGGCTCGGCGACCACGGCACGGCCGCCAACCTGCTGCACACCGAGGCCACCGCCAACCCGCTGCGGGAGTCCCTGGTCGCCGGACTCATGCTCGCGCTCGGCCGTGCCGGACGCCGCTCGGAGGCCCTGGACCACTTCCACCGCACCCGCCGCGCCCTGGCCGAGGAACTCGGCATGGACCCCGGACCGGAACTCGCCGACGCCTACGACCGCCTGCTGCGCGCCGACGCCCCGCCGCGTCCCGACGCCCCGCCGCGTCCCGACGCCCCGCGCCCCGACGCCCTGCCGCCCCGCTCCGACACCCCGCGCCCCGACGCCCCGCCGCCCCGCTCCGACCGGGTGCCGCCCGCCCGGATCCCCGGCGACCAGGAGCCGCCGGACCGCGTCCCGCCCGCGCGGGTCGCCACCGTCGGCGGCCTGGCCTCCGTCCCCGACCAGCGGCCCGCCCCCGCCTCGTCAGCCCCCGCCCCCGTGCCGCCGCCCGCCGCTCCGGTCCCGCCGCCCGCCGCCGTACCGCCCGCGGTCCCCGGCCCGCAGCACACCCCCTGGCCCTTCCCCCGCCGCCCGCGCGGCTTCGCCGGCCGGGAGGACGAACTGGCCGCGCTCGACCGGGCCACCGCCGCCCCCGGCGCGATCGCCGTGCTCACCGGCGGCGCCGGCGTCGGCAAGACCACCCTCGCCCAGTACTGGGCCCACCGCCGCCGGCAGGACTTCCCCGACGGCCGGCTCTTCGTCGACCTGTGCGGCCACAGCCCGCTGCCGGAGCGCGACACCGCCGCCGTCCTGCGCGAGCTGCTGCTCGCCCTCGGCCTGCCCGCCGAGCAGATGCCCGCCACCCCGGAGGCGATGGCCGCCCGCTACCGCGAACTGACCGCCGCCCGCCGGATGCTGATCGTCCTGGACAACGCCCGCCGCTCCGAGCAGGTACGCCCGCTGCTGCCCGACGGCGACGACTGCGTCACCCTGGTCACCAGCCGCGACCGGCTCGGCGGGCTGGTCGCCTCCGACGCCGCCCGTCCCGTGCCGCTCGCCGAGCTCTCCTCCCCGCAGGCCGTCACCCTGCTCGCCGCCACCCTCGGCGCCGACCTGGTCGCCGCCGAGCCCGAGGCCGCCGCCCGGCTGGCCGGGCTGTGCGACGGCCTGCCGCTCGCGCTGCGGCTGGCCGCCGCCCGCCTCGCCACCGGGCCCGTGCGCGCGCTGGCCGCCCTCGCCGACGAACTCGCCGACGAACAGGACCGCCTGGACCTCCTGGACGTCGAGGACACCAGCGTCGCCGCCGCCCTCGCCCTGACCGTCCAGCACCTCGCGGACCCCGCCCTCCGGATGTTCCGCCGCCTCGGCGCCCACACCGGCGCCACCCTGGACAGCCGCACCGCCGCCGCGCTGGCCGGCTGCCGCCCCGAGGAGGCCGCCGAGGCACTGGCCCAGCTGGCCGCCGCCCACCTGATCGTCCAGATCGGCCGGGACGCCTACACCCTGCACGACCTGGTCCGCCTCTACGCCCGCAGCCTGCCCGGCGACACCGACCGCGAGGTGCTGCCCCGGCTGCTCGACCACCTGCTCAACACCCTGCTCACCGCCTGCGCCGCCGCCGAGCCGGGCAGCGAGCCGTGCTGCGCCCTGCCGCCGGGCATCCGCCGCCCCGCCGAGGTCCGCCCCTTCCCCGACCGGGAGAGCGCGCTCACCTGGTACGCCGCCGAACGCGACACCCTGCGCGGCGCGGTCGAGGCGGCCGTCGCCGCCGGGCTGCACGACCGGGCCTGGCGCCTGGTGCTGCTGCAGTGGCCGCTGATCGTCTGGCAGGTCCGGGACGGCTGGGCGCCGCTGCTCGAACACGGCCTGGCCGCCGCCGAGGCCGACCGCGACCCCGGCGCCCAGTCCCGGGCCCGGGCCCTGCTGGGCTGGGTCCTGCTGGAGGAGGGCCGCCCCGGGGAGGCCCTGGTCCACCTGGAGCGCGCCCCCGACCTCGCCGCCCGGGCCGGCGACGGCACCGCCCAGGCCGTCGCCCTGGTCAACCTCGCCGTCGCCCTCGGCCGGCACGGTGACCACGCCGGGCGCGCCCGGGTGAGCGGCCTGCTGATGAAGGCCCTGTCGCTGGCCGACCGGGCCGGGCGCGCCGACCTGGTGGCCCTGGCCCGCCAGCACCTGGCCCACACGTGCCTGGCGGCGGGCGCCGCCGAGGAGGCCGCCCACCATGCCGCCCGCGGCCTGGCCGTGGCCGAACCGCCCTTCCCGGTCACCCGCCGGGTGGTCCTGCAGACCCTCTACGGCCGCGCCCTGGCCGCCACCGGCCGGCCGGAGGAGGCCGCCCTGCACCTCGGCGCCGCCCTGCGCACCGCCCGCGCCCACCAGTACGGGGAGGGCGAGGCGGACGCCGAGGCGGCCCTGCGCGCGCTGCCGGCGGCCGTCGCCGCCGCCGTGGCGACGGCCGCGCCCGCCACCGCCACTGCCGCCGCCTCCGCCACCGTCGACGGCTCGTACTGACGGGCAGCGCTGACGGGCAGCACTGACGGGCCGTCCCGCAGGGAAGGATGGAGGCAGCGGGGGAGAGCCCGGGCCGCGGGCGAAGCCGGCACACCACCTGGCCGAGGGGGTCCGCCATGACCAAGCCGGAGGAACCGCACCGCCGGCCCGAAGTGCTGGAGCTGTACCTGCTGGCGGTGGAGATGGCCGACCGGATCTCCGCCCGCCGGGGGAACGCCAACACGTTCTTCCTGTCCGTGCAGACCGCGCTGGTCACCCTGATCGGCTTCGGGATACCCAAGCTGTCGGAGTCCCCGTGGTGGGTGCCGACGGCCGTCGCGCTGGCCGGCATCACCCTCTCCGGCGCCTGGTGGATGCAGCTCAGGAGCTACCGGGACCTCAACGGCGCCAAGTTCCAGGTCATCAACTCCCTGGAGGAGAGGCTGTCCGCGCGGATCTACACCGACGAGTGGGACGCCCTCAGGAACAGCGCCCGGCAGGGCCGGCACCACCGGCACTACACCGAACTCGGCACCACCGAGCGGCTCGTGCCGATGATATTCGCGGCAGCCCATCTGATCCTGCTCACCGGCACGCTCGCCACCGGCACACTGGCCGTATGAGCCACCTCGACCCCATCGCGGACCTGATCCGCTCCTGCCTGCCCTCCGAGGCAAGCCCGCCCGCGGGCTCCGACGACCTCTTCCGCCTCTACGCCGTGCTGCTCCAGGCCAAGGGCGAGCAGGTCACCGACGAGGACGTCCACAACGCCTGGACGGCCTGGACCCAGACCACCGACGACACCCACAAGGCCCTGGTGCCCTTCGACGACCTCGACGCCCGTACCCGCGCCCTCGACGCCCCGTACACCCTCGCCATCCGCACCGCCGCCCGCCGGCTCCACCAGCCCACGGCCTGAGCCCGGCACGACGACGGGCGGCACGACGGGCGGGCGACGGCGGGCCCACGGGCGGGGGTCCGCCGTCGCCCCGCCCTACGCGCCGGGGGCGGCGGCCGCGAGCTCGTCGACGGTGCCGGACATGACGGTGCGCAGGTGCCGGGTGAGGTGCTCGGCGGGCCAGTCCCACCAGGCGAGGTCCAGCAGGCGGGCGATGTCCGCCTCGTCGTGGCGCAGCCGGATCACCGTGGCCGGGTTGCCGCCGACGACCGCGTAGTCGGGGACGTCGGAGGTGACGACGGACCCGGCGGCGACGATCGCTCCGTGGCCGATGCGCACGCCCGGCATGACGGTGGTGCGGTAGCCGAGCCACACGTCGTGGCCGATCACGGTGTCGCCGCGCCCGGGCAGGCCGGTGAGCAGGTCGAAGTGCTCGGCCCAGGCGCCGCCCATGATCGGGAAGGGGAAGGCGGACGGCCCGTCCATCCGGTGGTTGGCGCCGTTCATCACGAACCGCACCCCGGTGGCGAAGGCGCAGAACCTGCCGATGACGAGCTTCTCCGGCCCGTAGTGGTACAGCACGTTGCGGGTCTCGAAGGCCGTCGGGTCGTCCGGGTCGTCGTAGTACGAGTACTCGCCCACCTCGATCAGCGGTGAGGTGACCAGCGGCTTGAGCAGCACCACCCGGGGCTGCCCGGGGAAGGGGTGCAGGACGGTCGGGTCGGGCAGGGCGGGGACGCCGGGGGCGTCGGCGGAGTTCACGGGGGCGGTACCGCTTTCGGATTGACGGGTCGTCGGGTGGCCGGGGCGCCTGGAGCGCGCCGCTCCATGATCCACCGGGCGCCGCCGCGGGCCGGCGGATTTTCCGGACCGGCCCGAACACCCGCGCGGCATTCACGAAACCTCCACACCGCCGGGCTGCATCGATCGGCCGAGGCGGGGTATCCGGGCCGTTCGACCGTGCCGACAAGAGGAAGGACTCCGATGGTCACGACCGCTGGTGAACTGACCGCCTCCGCCGCTTCGCCGACGCAGGCCCCCTCCCGCACGGCCGCCTCCGCCACGGCGGGCCTGCGCGACCTGCTGCCGCCGGAGCTGGCGGCGGCGGAGGACCTGCGCGAGGTCGCGCCGGCCGACGCCCGGGAGCTGACCCGGGTGCTGCTGC
>NZ_JBSFWR010000081.1:0-41019 GCF_053594915.1 Kitasatospora sp. NPDC002543
GGAAACCTCGGCCAACCGCTACACACGGGCTGCCCAGCGCACGGGGAAGGCCCAGATCGAGGAGGGAGGGTCCGCGGTCGGCCGGGCCGTGGGGGTGCGCGGGGACGCGGGGGTGGTGCGGCGGGGCTCAGGCCTCCGGTTCGGCCGGGTCCGCCAGGACGTAGCCGTCGTCCGCCCGGTGGGCGCGCGAGCGGCGCAGGTCGGCGAGGACGAAGGTGCGCTGGAGCCACCGGTCGCTGCCGTCGAAGCGCGGGCTGAACGCGGTGCGCCCGTGCACGGTGATCCGGTTGTCGACGACGGCGAGGTCACCGGGTTCCAGCCGGACGGTCCGGGCGGTGCGCTCGAAGAGCCGCTGGAGCTCGGCCAGTGCGGCCGCGGCCCGTTCGGTCAGGGGCTCGGTGGCGGCCATGTCGACCCGCAGGTCCGGGTCCTCGGGCGCGCCGCCGAGCACCGGGTGCGGCTCGGCGGGGCCGTCGGCGGCGCCGAAGGAGGGCGGCGGCGCGGTGCGGAACTCCGGCCGCCGCAGGTCCGTCCTGGTCCGCTCGTCCAGCAGCGGCAGCACCTCGCGCACGCAGGAGGTGCGCAGCCCGGCCACGCCGCCCGGGTCGGCGCGCAGGCAGAGCAGCATGACGAAGTCCGGGCGGTGCGGGTGGAAGGCGTTCTCGTTGTGGAACGTGAGCAGCACCGAGCCCGCGTTGCCCTGGAACTCCTCCTGCCCGGGCACCGGGACGACGTCCTGGACCAGCGCGCCGGTCTTCTCGGGGAGGAAGGCGGCCGGGTCGCCGAGCCCGCACGCGGCGAGCATCAGCACCGCGGCCGGCACGGTGGCGGTGCGTTGCACCGACCCCCGGGTCAGCGGGGTGCGGCCGAGCGCGGGCCCGGTGACGGGCAGTCCGCGCACCAGCAGCGCCCCGCCGGGCCCCGGGTCGCGCCGGAAGGCGCGCAGGGCGCGGCGCAGCCGGGCGGGCAGGTCCTCCCAGTGGTCGCGTGCCGCGCCCACCCAGGCGGGCTCGTCGACCAGGGACTCCGGCGCGCAGAGGAGCGCGGCGACCTGCTCGGTCGCGGCTCTCTCGGCCCCGGTCAGCACCACGTCCGGTGCCGAGATCTCGATGTCCGGTGAAACCGGCACGGGTACCAGCCTTTCTCGAAGCGGTCGGGGGCGGTCGCACCGGCCCCCGGTGGAGGTCAGGGGCGGGCGGCGGCGTCCAGCTGGGCGGCGACCACGGCCCACAGGCTGCCGACGTTCTCGAAGGCCTCCGGGTCCAACTCCTCGTCGGGAATGGCGATCCCGTAGGCCTCCTCGAGCCGCACCAGCAGTTCGACGGTGGCCATCGAGTCGAGCCCGGCGGTGCGCAGGCGCAGGTCGGCGGCGAGCGGGCGCTCCTCGGCGAGCCGGGGCAGCAGGTCGGTCAGGACGGTCTCGTACCGCTCGTCCCAGGGGGCGGGCGTGGTCATGGTGTTCAACTCCTCGCGGGGCGACCGGCGGGGTCGCGGTGGTGGTCGGTGGGGTCGGTGAGGTCGGTGGGGTGGGTACGGCCGGTGGCGCCGCCGTGGGCCGGGACCGTCCCGGGGACGGGCAGCGGTTCGCGCCGGAGGGCGAGGCGGTCGGCACCGACCACCCGGCCGTCCCGGACGGTGACCTCGGCCGGGGCGGGGCGGCTGAGGAAGCCGAGCAGGCTCGCGGTGGCGCCGTACGCGCCGACGTTGGGCACGGCCAGCAGCGCGCCCGCCCGTGGCGGGACGGCCTCGGCGGCCCGGCTGATCACGTCGGCCGGTGTGCAGAGCGGTCCGACCAGCGCCACCCGGCGGGTCGCGGCGGCGGGGCCGGGTTCGCCACCGCCGCCGGGTTCACCGCCGGGGCCGGGCGCGGGTACGGCCTCCGGCTCGGCGAGGCGCAGCGGTTCGGCGCGCAGCGAGGGCAGCCGGCCGACTCCGGAGAGCCCGCCGAGGTGGTTGATCCCGCTGTCCAGCACGCCGTACGTGGTGCCCCGGCTCTCCTTCACCTCGGTGACGGTGCAGATCAGCCGGCCGCTGTCGCCCACCAGGTACCGGCCGGACTCGAAGGCGAGCTCCAGCCGCTCCCGCCAGCCGGGAAGGTGCTCGTCGAGCGCGGCCGTCAGCGGCTCGCGCAGCCCGTGGTAGAGCGGCCGTTCGCCCGGGGCCGCGTACGGGCAGGCGAAGCCGCCGCCGAGGTCGAGCATCCGCAGCGGCAGTCCCCAGTGGGCCTCCAGCGCGGCGGCGGTGCGGATCGAGGCCACCGCCTCGGCCAGCAGCCCCTGCGGATCGGCGGCGTTGGTCAGCGGGAAGAAGTGCAGGCCGCACAACTCGGCGCCGTCCACGGTGAGTTCGGCGAGGTCCGGCAGACCGTCGGTGATGTCGTGGCCGAACTGGGAGGCGCCGCCGGTCATCCGCAGGCCGACGCCCGCGCCCGCCCCGGTGCCGTTGATCCGCAGCAGGCAGCGCGCGGTCGCCCCCAGGGCCCGGGCCTCGGCACCGACCCGGCGCAGGTCGGCCGGCGACTCCACGGAGAAGGTGCGCACCCCGGCGGCCAGGGCCTCGCGCAGCTCCTCGGCGGTCTTGCCCGGGCCGCCGTAGAGGCAGTCGGCCCCGTCGAAGCCGGCGGCCAGCGCGGCGTCGAGCTCGCCGGTCGAGCAGATCTCCGGAGCGCACCCGGCCGTGCGCAGGGTGCGGACCAGCTCGGGGTGCGGGTTGGCCTTGAGTGAGTAGTAGAGGCGGGACCGCTCGGGCAGCGCCGCCCGCAGGTCCTCGGCGGCCCGGGTGACCCGGTCCAGGTCGTAGACGTACAGCGGGCTGCCGTAGCGGCGCACCAGCGCGGCCGCCAGGACGTCCTCGGCGGCCGGGCCGGTGGCCGTCGGGCCGGTGCCGGTGCCGGCGGCGGAGGCGGCGGGGGAGTGGTCAGTGCGCATCGGTGTCCAGCGCCTTCCGGTCGATCTTGCCGTTGGGCGTGAGCGGCATCCGGTCGAGGATCCGGCAGACGGCGGGCACCTTGGCCGGCTCCAGCCGCTGCTCCAGGCCCTCGATCACCCGGCGGGCCGTCAGCCCCTCCTCGCCGGTGACGACCAGGCGCAGGTCGAGCCCGTCGCGGGGCGGCAGCGCGGCGGCGGCCCGGACGCCCGGGACGTCCAGGGCGGCGGCCTCGATCTCCGGGGTCCCCATCCGTACGCCCCGCCGCTTGAACTGGTCGTCGAGGCGGCCGGCGAAGTAGAGGTGGCCGTCCTCGTCCAGCCGGCCGTGGTCGCCGGTGTGGAGCCGGGTCCGTCCGGTGCGCGGGTCGGGTCGGTAGCGTCCGGCGGTCAGTTCGGGCGCGTTCCAGTACCCGGCCATCACGTGCGGGCCGCTGACGGCGATCTCGCCGACCTCGCCCGGCGGCAGCGGACGGCCCCGGTGGTCGAGCACCTCGACGGTGGTGCCGTCCAGGGCCCGGCCCACCGAGCCGGGGCGCTCGCGGTCGGCGTCCGGCTCCGCGATCGTCACCCGCTTGCACTCGGTGATGCCGTACATCGCCACCACGGCCGCGCCCGGGAAGCCGGACCGCAGCGCCTCGATGGTCGAACCGGCCAGCGCCGCACCGGTGTTGGTGAACAGCCGGACGTGCTCCGGCGGCGTGCCGCGGGCCGCCAGCCGGCACAGCATCTCGGCCAGCGAGGGCACCACCGGCACCACGGTGGCCCGGCACGCGCGCAGGGCGGTCAGTGTCCGCACCGGAGCGGAGGCGTCGGCCAGCACCAGTTCGGAGCCGCCGATCGCGGCCAGCAGGAGCTGGTAGAGGCCGTAGTCGAAGGAGAGCGGCAGCGCGGTGAGCACCACGTCCTCGGGCCGGTAGGCGAGGCGGCGGGCGATCGCGCGGGCGGCGAAGACCACCTGGCGGTGGGTGCAGACCACGCCCTTGGGCGCGGAGGTGCTGCCCGAGGTGTAGATCAGCTGGGCGACGTCGTCGGCGGACGGCCGGTCGGCCGGTGCGGGGCCGTCGTGCTCCGGCCCGTCCTGCCGCGGCCGGTCGTGCTGCGGCCCGTCCTGCTGCGGCCCGTCGTCCGTGAGCAGCTCGGCGGGCGTGGCCGACCGGGCGCCGCAGGCGGTGACCGCCTCGTGGACCGGGAGCTCCTCGGAGGCGCCGAGCACCACGACGGCGGGCGCGGCGTCCGCCAGCACGCCGCGCAGCACGAAGGGCTTCATCTCCGGGTTCAGCGGCACCGCGACGGCTCCGGCGCGCAGCACGCCGTAGTACAGCGCGGCGAACTCCCGCCGGTTGCCGAGCCGCAGGACCACCCGGTCGCCCGGCCGGACGCCGCCGGGCCCGCGCAGCCGGCAGGCCACCGTCCGGCTGGCGCGGGCGAGTTCGGCGTAGCTCCAGGCGCCGTCGGCGTCCCGGACGGCCGGCGCGCCGGGGCGGGCGGTGGCGGTGGCGTCCAGCAGGTCGACGACGAGGGCGCCGTCGCCGTCGCCGTCCGGACCGGCCCCGGCCCAGGGGGCCGTCGGGTGCGTGGTGGCGGCGGGGTGCGGCCGCTCCGCCGCTGCCGCGGCGCTCATGCGCACCAGCCCGAGGGATCGGTGATCTCGACCACCGCGCTGGTGCAGCTGTAGCCGGTGCCGCCGCCGACCAGCAGCACCCGGTCGCCGCCGTCCAGTTCGCCGGTCTCCAGCAGCTCGTTCAGGCCGGCGACGTGGTCCCCCGCGCCCAGGTGGCCCACCTCGCGGCAGAACTCCCAGGTGGAGCGCTTCTCGTCGATGCCCAGCCGTTCCAGCTGCCAGCTCATCCGCTGGTGCCCGGTCGCGTTGAGGACCACCCGGGCGATGCGCTCGACCGGGGTGTCGGCCTCGGCCAGCGCGGTCCGGACGGACTCCGCCGCCACCTCGGCGGTGCGCAGTGTCGCGGCCCGCATGTTGCGGTGCTCGCGGAAGTGCTCCTCGGTCCGGGCCCCCAGGTCCACCGGGCGGTCCGCCGCGTCCGGGCCCGGGCGGAACCCGGTGCCCCGGGGGAGCCCCTCCAGCGAGTTGTCCACCCTGGTCACGGTGGAGAGCAGGCGTCCGACGGCGTTCTCGGGGCAGGAGCTCAGCACCAGCGCGGTGCCCCCGTCGCCGTAGACCATGCCCCGTTCGGCGCGCCAGCGGTCGAAGGCCGGCGGTGCGAAGCGGTCGGCGGTGGTCAGCAGCACGGCCTCGTCCCGGCCGGGTTCGCGGGCCCGGAGCTGCCGGGCCGCCAGCTCGATCCCCGACAGCCCGGCGTTGCACTGCTGCAGCAGCTCGAAGGCGGGCACCGCCGGGCCGACGGTGTGCTGCGCCACGTACGCGGCGGACGGCCACAACTCGGCGCCCTGGAACCACAGGTAGCTGTGCAGGACGGTGCCGACCAGGTCCGCCGAGCGGCCCGCCCGGCGCAGTGCGGTGCGGGCCGCCCGGACCGCCATCTGCGGTGCGGCCAGGTCGTCCGGCCCGCCGGCGGTGGCCGCGCTGACCGAGTCGATCCGGTTGACGGCGTGCTCCTCGGCGTCGTAGCGGCCGTCCGCGACCGCCGCCGCGGCGTCCGCGCGGTCGGCCAGCCAGACACCCGTGCCGGCCAGGTACACCTGCTCCCAGCGCATGTCTCTCCGATCTCCGGCCCCGTGGCAGCGCTCTGCCGGGGCGACTGTCGGTGACGATGCTGCCGTTCGCCGCCTGTCGCGCGGTTGCCGTCCACTGGCGCCCGGTCGGTGCGGCGCTGGTGCCCGGCTGACGGCCCGCGGGCGGCGGGCTGACGGGGCGCGGGCGGCCGGCTGACCGGCCGGGGCGGGGCCGCTGACCGCCCACGGGCGGGCGACTGAACGCCCACTGAAGGCCGGCCGCGCCGCGCTCCGGTAGCACCGCGGCTCCGCTCCGGCTCCGCTCCGGCTCCGCTGCGGGCGCCGTGGCACGCCGGTGCCCGGCCCCGCGTGGGCGGGAACCGGGCACCGGGCGGGACCGTGCGCGGGCGGTCAGGGGGTGAGGCGCAGGCGGTCGTGGGCGGCCGCGTCCACGGCTGCCGCCCCGTAGGGCCAGGCGAGGCTGTCGCCCCGGGCCCAGAGCGCGGTCTGGTCCGTGTAGGTGTCCGCGGTGGCGTGGCCGGAGGCGCCGGTCAGGTTGATCCAGCGGGAGCGCTCGAAGTCCCCGAGGTCCACCACCATCCGCATCGAGGGGACCCAGATCACCTCGAACCCCTTGCGCGGGTCCCAGCCGTTGGCCAGGACGGTGTCGGTGCCGCCGCCGACGCCGATCGGGTCGGCGTTCAGCAGCCACTGGAGGGGGGCCGGGCCGGCGGTGCCCAGGGTGGGGCTCTCCAGCGTCAGGGTGTGCAGGGCGCCCCAGCGCCACTTCCGCGGATCGTCGCCGAGCCGCTTGCGCAGGTCGGTGGCCGCCTGCTCCATCGCCCGGCGGAGCATCGCGTCGCGGCCGTGGACGGAGGGGTCGGTGGTGCTCGTCCACCAGAGGCTGTCGGGCTTGTCGAGGAGGCCGCGGACGACGTCGAACCAGTGGCCGCCGCCGTCCGGGTAGGCGTAGCTCTTGACCCCGGCCTGGCTGAGCCGGTCGGTGAACGCCTCCTTCAGCAGTTCGCGCCAGACCGCGTTGAAGTAGGCGGCCGGTGCCGAGTCGGCGCCCTGGGTGTAGTCCCAGTCGCGCAGCAGGGCCTGGGCGGGCTCGGCCCGGGCGTCGACCTGGACCCGGAGCAGGGCGGGCGCCAGGGTGGCGGCGTTGCCGTTCCAGGTGTCCTGGGTGATCCGCTCCATCGCCGCGACGTCCAGCTTGCCGGCCTGCTCGATCAGTTCGGCGATCCGCCGGCTGCGGTGGCCGGTGCCCCAGTCGCTGCCGATCAGGTGCGGGTAGTCCGGGCCGACGACCGCGTTGTTGGCGGTGACGATGTAGCCCTCCGGCGGGTTGAAGCTGGTGGGTAGCTGGTCGAAGGGCAGGTAGCCGGTCCAGTCGTAGGTGCCGGTCCAACCCGGGACGGGGCGCCGGGCGTCGCCGGCCTTGCGGACCGGGATCCGGCCGGGGGTCTGGTAGCCGATGTTGCCGGCCGTGTCCGCGTAGATCATGTTCTGCACGGGGGAGGCGAAGGCCGCGGCGGCGGCGCGGAAGTCGTTCCAGTCCTTGGCCCGGTCCAGGGCGAAGAGGGCGTCGAGGGTGGGGGCGGGGTCGAGCGCGGTCCACTGCATGGCCACCGCGTAGCCGTCCTGCTCGCCGTGCGGCGGGACGTCCGGTACCCGGCCGTGGTCGGCGACCTCGTCGGCGGACTTGAGGACGTCCGAGATCAGCGGGCCGTGCAGGGTCGAGCGGACGGTCAGGTCGACCGGGCGCCCGCCCGCCACCTTGATGGTCTCCTGGCGGACGGTCAGCGGCAGCTGCTGCCCCTCGTGCTCGTAGCCGGAGCCGCTGACCCGCTCCACGAACAGGTCGGAGTCGGCGGCGCCGAGGTCGGTGAAGCCCCAGGCGATGTCGGCGTTGTGGCCGATCACCACGCCGGGCATGCCGGCGAAGGTGAAGCCGCTGACGTCGTACCCGCAGTCCGGGCCGATCCGGTTGCAGTGCAGGCCGACCTGGTACCAGATGCCGGGCAGCGAGGGCGTCAGGTGGGGGTCGTTCTCCAGCAGCGGCTTGCCGGTGGTGGTGCGACTGCCCGCCACCACCCAGGAGTTGGAGCCGATGCCGGTGCCCTGGGGGCCGAGGACGGCGGCCAGGACGGTGCGCACCTCCGCGCTGTCGGCGAGCGCGGCCGAGGCCGCGGCGGGGACGGGGGGAGCGGTGGGGACGGGGGGAGCGGTGGGGGCGGCAGGGGCGGCGGTCGGGTCGGCCGCCGGCGTGGCCGTGCCGGCCCGGTCGGGGACGATCGGCGTCCAGCGCTGGTAGTCGTAGGGCGGGAAGAGGTCGTCGGTGGCACCCTCCGGCAGGTCGGCGGGCAGCATCGCGTGCTCGAACTGGTCGATCATGCCGGTGTTCAGGTTCCAGGCCATGGTCTTCAGCCAGGAGACCGAGTCGGCCGGCGTCCACTGCTCGGGGCGGTAGTCGTCGGCGACGAAACCGAGCACGGGGTACTCCACCGACAGCTCGGCGCCCTCGTGCTTCGCCAGGTAGGCGTTGACGCCGTCGGCGAAGGCCCGCAGGTACTCCTGGGTCTGCGGCGACAGCATCGTCACCTCCTGCTCGGCCACCCGGTACCAGCCGAAGGTGCGCGCCACCTTGTCGGTCTGCACCTCGCCGGGGCCGAACATCTCCGCGAGCCGTCCGGCGGTGACGTGCCGTTGGACGTCCATCTGCCAGAACCGGTCCTGCGCCTGGGCGTAGCCCTCGGCGAGGAACAGGTCGTGGGCGGTGTCGGCGTAGATCTGCGGGATGCCGGAGGCGTCGCGGACGATCCGGGCCTCGCCGTGCAGCCCCTGCACGGTGGTGCTGCCGGACAGCTTCGGCATCGAGCGCTGGACCGTCCAGTACGCGTAGCCGGCCAGGCTGCCGGCGGCCACCAGGACCAGGGCGGTGAGGACGGCGGCGGTGCGCCTGGCGATGCGCAGCACGCGGCGGCGCCGGGGGGGCGGCGCGGGCTCGGGCCCGGGGTCCGCGACGGCGACGGCGGCCGGGGCGGTGCCGGGTTCGGCGGAGTCCGCCGCCGGCCGGGGCTCGGCGGCCGGACGCGGATCGTCCGGCGGGGTGGTGTCGGTGTGGACTGTCACGGGGCGGTGCTTCCTTGTCTCGACGGGGTCCGGCCATGGCAAGTGCCGCCGCGCGCGCGGGAAGGCGCGGGCGCGGCGGCGGGGAACGAGCAGGGGGAGAGCGGCGGAGCGCGGCGCCGGGGACGGGGCGCGCGACGGGCACGGAGAAGCCGAGCAGGATGCGCACGACTGCCGGCGGAACGGCGGAACGGCGGAACGGCGGTGCGGCAACAGCGGTGATGCGGTGGGCGGCAGGAGGCTCAGCGGGCCAGTCGGGCCGGTCCGCCGCTCCAGGGGCCGTGCGGAGTCGCGCCGGGCGCGGGCGCCGGGGCGGGCGTCCGGCCGACCAGGGCCAGGTGCGGTCGTCCGGGGGCCGGCTCGTGGCGGTACGCGGCCGGGGTGTCGAAGCGCGGGTCGGCGTCGGCCGGCCGGGCGGGGACGGGTCGGGTGAGGTGAGCGGTGTCGTCGGGGCGGGCCCGGACGAGCGGGTCCGGGCGTCCGGCGAGGATCGCCTCCTCGATGCCGCGCAGTTCCGGCCCCGGCAGCAGGCCGAGGTTCTCCATCAGGGTGTGCCGGGCGCGCTGGTAGGCGGCCAGGGCGTCGGCCTGCCGGCAGCCCCGGTAGAGCGCGATCATGAGCAGGGCCCAGAGCCGTTCGCGGTACGGGTGCTCGGTGGTGAGGACGAGCAGGTGGGGCACCAGCCACGCGTGGCCGCCGAGTTGGAGCGCGAGTTCGGCGTGCTCCTCGACCACCGCGAGCCGCAGCTCGGCGAGCCGGGCGCGTTCGACGTCGAGCAGCGGGCCGCTGACGCCGGTGAGCGCGGGGCCCTTCCAGGAGGCCAGGGCGGTGGACAGGGTCCGTTCGGCTGCGTCGGGCTGCCCGGCCGACCGCAGCGAACGGGCGTCCGCCACCGACTGCTCGAACCGGCCGAGGTCGTACTGCCGGGGAGCGATGGAGAGCCGGTAGGAGGCGCCGACCCTGGTGAGGAGGCCGCCGGAGGTGCGCGGCGCCCGGTCGGGCTCGAAGAGTCTGCGCAGCTTGGAGATGTACGCCTGTACCAGGTTGGCGCCGTCCGTCACGGTGGCGTCGCCCCAGATGCCGTCGATCAGGTGGTCGCGGCCGACGGGGGAGCCGGCGCGCAGCAGCAGGGCGGCGAGCAGGGCGCGTTGGCGGGGGGCTCCGAGCGGGAGTTCGACGCCGCCGCGCCAGCCGCGGACCTCACCCAGCAGTTCGAAGCCGAGGTCGTCCGGGCAGGTGGTCGGAAGGGGTGGAGTGGTCATGGCAGCCTCCGCCGAGCCTGGACCGTCGGGTGGTGGCTCGGACGCAGTCGAGGGAACTGGTGCGGGGTCGGGGTCCGGGGGGCTTGGCCGGGGAGGGCTGGGCCGGGGTCAGGGACGGGACGTACCCGGTCGGGCCGGACTGCGGTGCCGGGCGGGCCGGCGCCGGTTCACCACTGCCAGCCCATGTCCTCGGTGCTCGCGGTGCCGTGGCCGGTGCCGGCGGCGGCGGCGGTGGTGGGGCCGGCGGCACCGGCGGCCGGGGCCTGGTCGGCGGCGACCGCGGTGGCGCTCCGGTCGGCGGCGGTGTTCCCGGCGAGGTCGGCGAGTCCGGCGGCGGCGCCGAGGACGACGGTGGCGGCGGCGAGGACGGAGACGAGGCGGGACTTGGCGGACATGAGGGCTCCTTTCGGGCATGGGGATGCCCGGTGGCTTGGGGTGGATTCGCCGGACGGGGCAGTGGTTCGTCCTGCTGCCCGGGGTGCCTCGGCGAGTTCGATTCTGCCGGGCCCGGAAGCCGGTTGTCCCGGCTCTCCGGTGACACAATCTGTCGCTGGCATATCTGTGTCAGCGGTTCCGGCCGGATCGTGCCAGGGGCGGTCACGACGGGTAGACGTGAACGAACCACCCCTCCAACTGCGGGGTTCTGGCGATGGCCTGGACGCAGACGATCAGGCACAGGGCGCGGGCGATGTCCGGGCTCGGCGCGATCACGAACATCACGCCGCGGGCACCCGCGCGCGAGCCGTGGACCCGGACGTGTTCAGGACCGTCGTGGAGATCGGCGGCGGTGCGTAAGGCGGTGGCCACCGCGCCCTCGGCCGGCATCGGGGCTTCGCGGGGGCGGGTCAGGGCGAAGTGAACGACATGCACTCAGCCACGATGGAGGAAGCGGCGCGCCGATGGGCGGGCTTGCGTCGGCACGTTCCTGCCATGGCGTGCCTGTGCCAGCCCGAACGTCCGGATATGTGTGACGAATCCCGTTCCATGGCGGTCAGTTGCGGTCTGGGCGCGCCCCGCCGTCCGGCCCGTGCGCTCCTCCGGGTGGCGGAGGTGGATTCCTGCTGATCGGCGGGTGTCTGGGCTCTCCGGGGCGGTGGTATTTTCTGACCCCCGGACCTGCCCGTTTGTGGTTGTGGGCGACGTCCGGCACCACGGCCACGGGAAGCGGACCCCGTGGCCGCACCGCTCGTCTCATGGCCAGGGGGGCCGATCGAATGCTCACCACACTGGGCCTCACGCACCAGGCCGAGGCGGTCTACCGCCTCATGCTGGGTCAGCCCGACTGGGGCGTGCTCCGGATCGCCGAGGCGCTCGGCTGGGACGAGACGGCCGTCCGCGCGGCGATGGACGAACTGGCCGACCAGGAGCTGATCAGGCCGTCCTGGGACGACGGCGGCGCCATGCGCACGGTCAGCCCCAAGGTGGCCTTCGAGGCCCTCATCGCCCGCCGGCAGGCCGAGATCGCGCGCAAGCAGCACGAGGTCGAGTCCAGCCGGGCCGCGATCGCCGGGCTGGTGGCCGAGTACTCCATGCTGCGTCCCGAGGAGGGCGCCGGCGGCATCGAGCACCTGACCGGCCTCGACGAGATCCGCTCCCGCCTGGAGGAGCTGGGCGCCCGGGCCTGCCGCGAGACCATGGCCTTCGCCCCCGGCGGGAAGCAGACCCCGGAGAACCGCGAGGCCAGCCGCCCCATCACCCAGGCGCTGCTCGACCGCGGCGTCAAGGTGAAGACCATCTACCTCAGCAGCATCCGCAACGACCCGGGCAGCGTCGACCACGCCAACTGGCTGGCCGCGCACGGCGGCGAGACCCGCACCATCGGCGTCCTGCCGATGCGGATGCAGATCGTCGACCGCGAGATCGCGATGGTGCCCCTCGACCCCGACGACGTGACCAAGGGCGTCGCGGTGATCCGCGAACCCGGGGCCCTCGCCGGGCTGTGCGCGCTCTTCGACCAGGTCTGGGAGCAGTCCGAGCTGCTCGGCGCCGCGCCGGTCACGCCGGCCGGCGAGATCACCCCGCAGCAGCGCGAACTGCTCCGCCTCCTGTCCGCCGGTCTCACCGACGAGGCCGCCGCCCGCCGGCTCGGCATCTCGCTGCGCACCGAGCGCCGGATGATCACCGACCTGATGGAGCAGTTCGACGCGCAGAGCCGGTTCCAGCTCGGCCAGCGCGTCAGCGAACGCGGCCTGCTCTGACGCCGCCCGGCGGCCGACCGCCGCCGGGTGGTGCGGCGGGCGGCGGTCGGCGGCCGCCGACGCGGCCCGGTCGGGGCCGGGTCGGGGCCCGCGGTCAGCTCAGGGTGCGGACCGCGACGGCGTCGTACGGGCGCAGCTCGGCGAAGCGGCCGGAGAGGACCTTGGCGGCCCACTGCGGGTCCTGGAGGAGGGCCCGGCCGACGGCGACCAGGTCGAACTCGTCGCGCTCCAGCCGGTCGAGCAGGTTGTCGATGCCCTGGACCGGCGCGCCCTGGCCCGCGAAGGCGCCGATGAAGTCGCCGTCGAGGCCGACCGAGCCGACGGTGATGGCGGGGCGGCCGGTGAGCTTCTTGGTCCAGCCGGCCAGGTTGAGGTCCGAGTCGTCGAACTCGGGGACCCAGTAGCGGCGGGTCGAGGCGTGGAAGGCGTCGACGCCGGCCTCGGCGAGCGGGGTGAGGATCGCCTCCAGCTCCTGCGGGGTCTCGGCGAGGCGGGCGTCGTAGTTGCCCGACTTCCACTGCGAGTAGCGGAAGATCACCGGGAACTCCGGGGAGACGGCGGCGCGGACCGCGGCGACGAGCTCGGCGGCGAACCGCGTCCGGGCGACCGGGTCGCCGCCGTAGGCGTCGGTGCGGCGGTTGGTCCCGGCCCACAGGAACTGGTCGAGCAGGTAGCCGTGGGCGCCGTGCAGCTCGACGCCGTCGAAGCCGATCCGCTCGGCGGCCGCGGCGGCCTCGGCGAACGCGCCGATGACGGCGTCCAGGTCGGTCCGGGTCATCGCCCGACCCGTTCCCTCGGTGCCGTCCAGCCGGATCCCGGACGGGCCGACGGCGGGGGCGTCGGCGAACGGCGGGTCGCCCTGCTTGCGGGCCATGCCGATGTGCCAGAGCTGCGGCACGATGGTGCCGCCCGCCGCGTGGACGTCCTCGGCGACGCGGGCCCAGCCGGCCAGTTGCTCCGCGCCGTGGAAGCGCGGGATGTCGGCGCTCTGGCCGGCGGACTCGTGGCCGACGTAGGTGCCCTCGGTGATGATCAGGCCGACGCCCGCGGCGGCGCGGCGGGCGTAGTACGAGCGCACGTCCTCGCCGGGGACGCCGCCCGGGGAGAAGCTGCGCGTCATGGGCGCCATCGCGATGCGGTTGGGCACGGTCAGCCCGTTGATCGTGACGGGCCGGGACAGGATTCCGGCCGCGCGGGAGGCGGCGGGCTCGGTGACGGTCATGGGGATTCCTCGTGGACGGTGGCGGGTCGGGCCGGGACGTGAACGGCTGCCCGCACCAACCGCCGCGGCGGCCTGCGCATTCCGCGCGCCGGGTCCTAAGGAGTGCGCGGGCGCGGTTCCACCCGCATCAGCAGGTTGTCGGGGTGGTTGGTGCTGGTCATGACGCCCCGTACCCGCACGCCCGGGACGGGCACCAGCCGCCAGCGGCCCGCCACGGTCGCGGCCACGGTGAGCATCTCGGTGCGGGCGAAGGACTCCCCGACGCACTGGTGGTGGCCGGCGCCGAAGGGCAGGAACGCGCCGCGCGGGACGGCGGGCCGGTCGGGCAGCCAGCGGTCGGGGTCGAACCGCCGGGGGTGGGGGAAGTGGCGCGGGTTCCGGTGCAGGACCAGGGCGCTGAAGATGAACTCGGTGCCGCGGCGGAAGCGGTAGCCGCCGAGTTCGACGTCGACGACGGCGCGGCGGATGGTGATGCCGCCGGGGTTGCGCATCCGCAGCGCCTCGTCGACGACGCGCCGCGTGTAGTCCAGCTCCGGCAGCCGGTCGCCGGTGGGCGGGACGGCGTTCCGGTCGTGCAGCTCCTGGTGGAGCCGCTCGTCGACGAGGGGGTTCCGGCCGAGTTCGTGGAAGAGCCACGCGAGCCCGCCCGCGGCGGTCTCGGTGCCGGCCACCAGCAGGGTGATGAGTTCGTCGTGGAGCTGACGTTCGGTCATCGCCTCCCCGCTGTCGGCGTCCCGGGCGTCCAGGAGCATGGAGAGCAGGTCCGGCCGCTCGCCCGCGGGGTCGGCGCGTTCGGTCCGGACGAGGTGGTCGATGACCCTGCGCAGTCGGGCGTGGGCGTCGGCGAGGCGGCGGTTGCCCGGGGTGGGGATCCGGTGCCACAGGTCGGTGGGGTCCAGCACGCGGGTGTACATGCCGCGCAGGACGACGGGCAGGGCGCGGCGGATCTCCGCGGCGGCGGCCGCGTCGAGCGCGGTGGAGAACAGCGTCGAGGTGACGATGGCGAGCGACAGTTCCAGCATCTGCCGGGTGACGTCCACGACCTGGCCGGGCCGCCAGGAGGCGGCGCGCTCGGCGGCGAACCGCGCCATGGTGTCGACGTAGTGGGTGATCCGGCGGTGGTGGAACGCCGGTTGCACCAGGCGCCGTTGGCGGAGGTGGAAGGCTCCCTGGGAGGTGGCCAGCCCGTTCCCGAGGTAGGGGCGGAGCTTGTCGAAGGAGCGGCCCTTGGCGAAGCTCGCCGCGTCGGTGACCAGCACGCGGTGGACGAGGTCCGGGCCGGTCAGCAGGTAGCTCGGTTTCGGGCCGAGGTGGGTGGCGACGATCGGGTCGTACGCGGTGAGGCCGTCGAGGAACTCCAGTGGGCGCCGCCACAGTTCGAGGGCGTGGCCGAGCAGCGGGAGCCGTCCGGGAGCGACGGGAGGAGCCGGCGGGCGGCTGGCGGTGGGCATCGTCGTTCCTCCGGTGAGGGGTGGGGAACCAGTCTGCGGCCCGGCGCGCCGTCCGGGCATCCGTGACACCGGGGCGCGCTGGTGGACTCCGGGGCGCGCGGGGCGCGAAGCTGGTCTTGTCCGTACAACTCGATGCGTTCGCCTGCCGTACGGCGGGCCGTCACGAACGGGCCGCCGGGCGGTACCCCGCACGCGCTGTCCTTGGTGGCGCCGTCCTCCACCCTCCCTCCTGACATGTAGAGGTCAACCACCCATGGCAGACCCGACCCGCCGCCGCTTCCTGCAACTCGCGGGCGCGACCCTCGCGTTCCCGGCCCTGTCGCAGAGCATCGCGCGCGCCACCTCCATCGCCCCGCAGGGGAGCACCGGTACCATCCAGGACGTCGAGCACATCGTCGTCCTGATGCAGGAGAACCGTTCCTTCGACCACTACTTCGGCTCGCTCAAGGGCGTCCGCGGCTTCGGCGACCCCCGGCCGGTGACCCTGCCGAGCGGCGCCTCGGTCTGGCACCAGACGGACGCCCTCAAGCGGGAGGTCCTGCCGTTCCGGCCGCAGGTCGACGACCTCGGGATGCAGTTCGTCCAGGACCTCAACCACGACTGGGCCGGCGGCCACCGGGCCTTCAACGGCGGCCGGTACGACCAGTGGGTGCCCGCCAAGACGGCCACCACGATGGCCTACCTGACCCGCGAGGACATCCCCTTCCACTACGCCCTCGCCGACGCGTTCACCATCTGCGACGCCTACCACTGCTCGTTCATCGGCTCCACCGACCCCAACCGCTACTACATGTGGTCGGGCTGCACCGGCAACGGCGTCACCGGCAACGGACCGGTCCTCGGCAACCAGGAGGCCGGGTACACCTGGACCACCTACCCCGAGCGGCTGGAGAAGGCCGGGATCTCCTGGAAGGTCTACCAGGACGTCGGCGACGGACTGGACGCCGCCGGGTCCTGGGGCTGGATCGGCGACGCCTACCGCGGGAACTACGGCGACAACTCGCTGCTCTACTTCGACAACTACCGCAACGCCAAGCCCGGCGACGCGCTCTACGACAAGGCCCGCACCGGCACGAACGCCAAGGCGGGCGACGGCCTCTTCGACCACCTGCGGCGTGACGTCCAGGCCGGCACCCTGCCGCAGATCTCCTGGATCGCCGCCCCCGAAGCCTTCACCGAGCACCCCAACTGGCCCGCCAACTACGGCGCCTGGTACGTCTCCCAGGTGCTGGACGCGCTGACCTCGAACCCCGCGGTGTGGGCGAGGACGGCGCTGTTCATCACCTACGACGAGAACGACGGCTTCTTCGACCACGTCGTCCCGCCGTTCCCGCCCTCCGGCGCCTCCCAGGGCCTGTCGACCGCGGCGACCGGCGCCGACCACTACGGCGGCGGCATCGGCTACGCGGCCGGTCCGTACGGGCTCGGCCAGCGGGTGCCGATGCTCGTCGTCTCGCCGTGGAGCACCGGCGGCTACACCTGCTCGGAGACCTTCGACCACACCTCGATCCTGCGCTTCATGGAGCGCCGCTTCGGCGTCCGGGAGCCCAACATCTCGCCCTGGCGGCGCGCGATCTGCGGCGACCTCACCTCCGCCTTCGACTTCACCGCGTCCGACCCGACGGCGGCGGCACTGCCCTCCACGGCCGGCTACGCCCCGCCGGACCGCAACCGGCACGCCGACTACGTGCCCACCCCGCCCGCCACCGGCACCCTGCCCCGGCAGGAGGCGGGCGCCAAGCCCACCCGCCCGCTGGCGTACGCGCCGTACGTGGACGGGGCGGCCGACACCGCCACCGGCAAGTACCGGCTCACCTTCAGCGCCGGCGCGGCGGCCGGCGCCCAGTTCCTGGTGACCTCGGCCAACCGCACCGACGGCCCGTGGACGTACACCGCGGAGGCCGGGAAGACGATCGCGGACGCCTGGAACACCACGTACTCCCAGGGCGTCACGGATCTGAGCGTGTTCGGGCCGAACGGCTTCCTGCGCCGCTTCCGCAACCCCGGGAAGACGGCCGGGCCGGAGGTCACCGCGCGCCACGACGCGGCCACCGGCAACCTCGTCCTCACCCTCACCAACGCGGGCGCCGCGGACGCGGTGCTCACCCTCGTCAACGCCTACGGGGGCACGCCGCGGACCCTCACCGTCGGCCGGGGTGCGACCGTCACGCACACCGTCGACCTGAGTGCCTGCCGCAACTGGTACGACGTGACGGTCACCTCCGGGGCGGGCGCCGACTTCGTGCGCCGGCTCGCCGGGCACGTCGAGACCGGCGCCCCCGGCCTCTCCGACCCGGGCATCCTCACCCGCTGACGGCCCCGCCGCGCCGCCGTTCCGCCGCCCCGGCTCCCGGGGTGCCCGGTGCGGCGGTGCGGCGGCACGGTCGGTGCGGTCGGTGCGGCGGGGCGCCGGCCGGGGTCAGCCGGCGGGCTGGTCGTGGGTGGAGCAGTGGATGCCGCCCCCGCCGCCGGCGATGGTGTCGATCCGGAGGGGGACGATCTCGCGGTCCGGGAACCGGTCCCGGAAGACCTCCTGGGCGTGGCGGTCGGCCCTGGCGTCGCCGAACTCCGGCAGGTAGACGCCCTTGTCGCCGATGTAGAAGTTCATGTAGGTGGAGACGAAGGCGTCGCCGCGGCCGGTGATCCGGTCAGGGTCGGGCTGGCCGACCTCGATCACCGTCAGCTTGCGGCCGGCGGCGTCGGTGGCCTCGGCGAGGACGGCGCGGGCCTGGTCCGCGGCGCGGGACCAGACGTCCGGCGGGGTGCCGGGGAAGGCCCGGTCGAGCAGGACGACTCCGGGGGCGACGGACCGGGCGAGGCAGTCGACGTGGGCGTCGGTGATGTCCTTGCCCCGGACGCCCGCCAGCCAGATCACCTTGGTGAGGCCCAGGGCCCGCTTGAGCTCCGCCTCGATCTCGTCGCGGGTGCGGCCCGGGTTGCGGTTGTCGTTGACCACGGAGCTCTCGGTGACCAGCAGGGTGCCCTGGCCGTCGGTCTCGAAGGAGCCGCCCTCGGCGGTGACCGGGGTCGCGATCCGCTCGATCCCGTACTTCTCCAGGACCGTACGGGCGATCCGGGCGTCGTTGGTGTGCTCCTGCTTGCCGCCCCAGCCGCTGAAGTTGAAGTCGACGCCCTGGACCTTGCCGTTCTCCTCCACGAAGACCGGCACGGTGTCGCGGGCCCACAGGTCGTCCACCGGGACGGAGAGCAGCTCGACGTCCGAGCCGCAGGCGTTGCGGGCGGAGGCCTCCTGGCCGGGGCGGACGAGCATGACCACGGGTTCGCGCCCGCCGATGGCCCGGGCCACCGAGGCGATGTCCGTACGGACGGCTCCGAGCTGCTCGCCCCAGACGTTCTCGGAGGCGGGCCAGGCCATGAAGGTCCGCGCGTGCTTCTCCCACTCGCCGCCGAGGCGGCGGCCGCGGGCGGGGGCCGGTGTGGGGGAGGGCGCCGCCGGCGACGGCGGCTCGGGAGTGCCGCTGCCCGGGGCGGTCGGCGCGGTGGAGTCGGCCGGGCCGTCCTCGGAGGCGGCGCAGGCGGTCGCGCCGAGGGCGATCGCACCGGCGCCGACGAGGGAGCGCAGGACCGTGCGGCGGGCGAGGGAGGGCTTGGACACGCGGGACTCCGGTGGGGCTGGGGGTGGTTCTGGCCCGGCACCGCCGGGACCTGCACTCTTACACTGACTGAAAAATCAGTCAAGCTCGCTGAGGGGAGCCGCCCAGGGGCGCCGGAGCGCCGCCGCGGCTGCGCCCCCGCCGTTGCGGCGCTCAGTCGTTGCGGCGGTACTGGTCCAGGGAGACCCTGACCGGCCCGTCCGTGCCCGGGGCCGACAGCACCCGGACGACGGCCAGGTCCAGGCCGTCCGCGGACCGGACGCAGAACGAGCCGCGCGGTCCGAGGGCACCGAACGGCACCCGCCCGGCGGGGTTGGCGCCGAGCCCCTTCAGGCAGTCGGCGCCGCCCGGGCCGGCGTCCCGGCGGACGAAGGTGTCGGCGCCCTCCGGGACGAGGAACTCGCCGTCGCCGCGGCCGACGTACCACGTCGCGCTGTCGGCCGGGACGACCGTGCCGGTGGCGAGGTCGAACTCGTGGCCCGGGTCCGCCGAGGTCAGCTCGACCCCGCGGTAGACGGCGGCGTAGCCGGTGGGTGGAGGCGCGGAGGCGCTCGGCGCGGACGTGCTCGGCGCGGCCGGGATCGACCGGGCCGGGGAGGGGGAACCGGGACGCGCCGAGGGGGCTGCCGGCGGCGTCGTGCCCGGTGCGGCGGAGCCGGTGACCGGGGCCTCGACGGCCGCGGCCTCCACCCGGTCCGGGTCGTCGAGCAGGAACACCGCCGCCGCGGCGCCGACGGTCAGGGCGACGGCGGCGGTCAGCGCCGTCCGCCCGAGGGCGCGCCCGCGGACCTCCTTGCGCCGGGCGCCGGGGCGCGGCGCGGGTGCGTCCGTGGGCCCCGGGCCCGGCCCGGAACCGGAGGGGGACCCGGTGACGGACGCGAGGACGGTGGGCGTCGGGGCCACCGCCGGGGCGAGCGCGGTCGGCGCCGTGTGCCGGTCGGAGTGGGCGGCGGCCCCGGCGGCCCCGGCGGCCCCGGCGGGCACCCGCGGCAGGTCGGCGTGCCGGGTGATCTGGCTGGTCAGCGGGTGCGGCAGCCAGTCGTCGCCGAACCTGAGCTGCCCGCCCACCGCCGGGTGGCTCCGGGCGGCCGCGATCACCTCGGCGGTGGTCGGGCGGTCCTCGGGCCGCTTGGCGAGGCAGTGCAGCAGCAGCGCGCGCAGGCCGTCCGGGACGGGTCCGAGGTCCGGCTCCTCGTGGACGGTCCGGTAGAGCGTCGCCGGGTCCGGCCCGTCGCCGAAGGGCGGTGCGCCGCCGGCCACGTGGACGGCGAGGGCGCCCAGGGCGTACACGTCGGTGGCGGGGGTCGCGGCCCGGCCCATCGCCTGCTCGGGCGCCATGTACGCGGGCGAGCCGATCCGCAGCCCGGTGCCGGTCAGCGCGGCGGCGTCGGCGGCGCGGGCGATGCCGAAGTCGATCACCCGGGGGCCGTCGGGGGCGATCAGCACGTTGCCGGGCTTGAGGTCCCGGTGGACCACGCCGCTGGCGTGGACGGCCTGGAGGGCCTCGGCGATCCCGGCCACCAGCAGCAGGACGGTCCGTTCCGGGAGCGGTCCGAAGCGCTGCACCACCTGCTGGAGCGAGGGGCCCGGCACGTAGGTGGTGGCCAGCCACGGGGTGGCGGCGTCCACCCCCGCGTCGACCACCTGCGCGGTGAACAGCCCGTGGATGCGTCTGGCGCTGGCCACCTCCTGGGCGAAGCGGGCCCGGAACTCCGGGTCCTCGGCCAGTTCGGGCCGCACCACCTTGAGTGCCACCGGGCGCCCGCCGGGGGTGTAGGAGAGGTAGACCCGGCCCATGCCGCCGGCGCCGAGCCGGGCGGCCAGCAGGTGGCCGCCGACCTCGCGCGGGTCGTCCGGGGCCAGTTCCTGGAAGACCGGCTGGAGGGCGAAGGGGGATCGGTCAGCGGACATGCGGACTGCCTCTCTCGGCGGTCGGGGGCGGGACGCGCGGGGCCGGACACCCCGGAAGGGCGTGGGGCCGGACACCCCCGGGAACCGGCGCGCGGCGGGCGTGGCTCGGAGAGTTTAGAGGTTTTGTCAGGATCGGCCGAATCCGGCCCCGACGGGTCCGCCCGACGTGCCGCCCGGTGCCCCGCAGGGCGTGCCCTGGGTGTGCCCGAGCTCCGCCTCGATCGCCCCGCGCAGCAGGCCGCGGGCGTGCTCGACCGGCAGGGAGCCGCTGAGCCAGCGCACGCTCAGCCCTTCGACGAGTGCGGTCAGCCGCTCGGCGGCCGCCGCGTGGGCGGGGGCGGTGCCGCCCGGGTCGGCCCGGGCGAGCAGCTCGGCGATGTCGTGCACCCAGGTGTGGGTGGTCCGCGCCAGGTCCGTGCGCAGGTCCGGGTCGAAGACTGCGGTGGCCCTCAACTCGCCCCAGGCGGTGCTGTTCTCCCGCACCTCGACGGTGTCCTGGAGCTCCAGGAGCAGTACCTGTTCGAGGTCGGCGAGGGGGTCCCCGCTCAGGGGCGCCGGGTCCTCGTCGGCGGTGTAGCGGTCGGCGCGGTCGCTGATGAACTCCAGGGTCTGGCGCAGCAGGCCGGCCCGGTCGGTGAAGTGGTAGTAGATCAGCGAGGCGGACACCCCGGCCTCGCCCGCCAGCTCGTTCACCCGCAGCCCGCGTACGCCGCGCCGGGCGATCACCCGGGTCGCGGCCTTGAGTATTTCCGTCCGACGGTCCGACATGGTGGCCCACTCTACCGGCCCACCCGGCTGGTCAGTCCACTTCCTGATGATCGTTTCAGGGATCAGCGGAGGCCTTGAAGGAAAAGCTTGACTGAATTTTCAGTACGGTGCAGGATGCGGGGCACCCCCCCCACCCCCGATGCAGAAGAGGCTTCCCGTGACGTACCGCATGCCCGCGGAGTGGACCGAGCACGACGGCTGCCTGATGGCCTGGCCCGTCCGTCCGGACCTCTGGGGCGACACCCTCGCCGAGGTGAAGCACGAGTACGCGGCGGTCGCCCAGGCCGTCGCGGAGTTCGAGCCGGTCACCATGGTGGCGCCGCCCGGCCACGGCGACGAGGCGCGCGCCCACTGCGGCGCGGGCGTCACCGTCGTCGAACTCCCCATCGACGACTCCTGGTTCCGCGACTCCGCGCCGATCTTCGTCCTCGACGCGGACGGCCGCCGGGCCGGCGTGGACTTCCGTTTCAACGCCTGGGGCCGCAAGCACAGCCCCTGGGACGCCGACGACCGGATCAGCGGCCTGCTGCTGGACCACCTCGGCACCCCGGCGATCCGCTCCGAGATGATCCTCGAAGGCGGCGCTATCACCGTCGACGGCGAGGGCACGCTGATCACCACCGAGCAGTGCCTGCTCCACCCCAACCGCAACCCCGGGATGACCCGGGAGGAGATCGAGGCCGAGCTGAAGGCCAGGCTCGGCGTCACCAAGGTGATCTGGCTGCCGTACGGCGGGGCGCTGGACACCGAGACCGACGGCCACGTGGACGGCGTCTGCGCCTTCGTCGCCCCCGGCCGGGTCGTGGTGCAGCTCCCGGCCGACCCGGAGCACCCGGACCACGCGCGGATGCGGGCCAACCGCGCCGTGCTGGAGCACTCCACGGACGCCCAGGGCCGGCCCTTCGAGATCGTCGACCTCCCGCAGGCCGCCTTCGTCGAGGTCGACGGCGGGGAGGTCGAGGTCGGCTACCTCAACTTCTACCTGGCCAACGGCGGGATGGTGGTGCCGGTCGCCGACCACCCCGAGGACGCCGGGGCGCTGGCGGTGCTCGCCGCCGCCTGCCCGGACCGCAAGGTCGTCGGCGTGCGCGCCCGGGTGATCGCCCACGGCGGCGGCGGCGTCCACTGCATCACCCAGCAGATCCCGGCCGCCACCCCGCCCGCCGCCGCGAACCCGGCCACCCCGCCCGCCGCCCGCGCCTGACGCTCGCCAGCGAACGGAGAACACCCTCATGACTCCCACCGCGCCCGCGAGACGCACCCCCGCCCGACGGCGTCTCGTCCTCACCGCCGCCCTGCTCTCGGCCGCGGCCCTGGTCGCCTCCTGCTCCGGCCCGCCCCGCGGCGACGCCGACCGGCCGCCCGTGCAGCTCTCGGCCGGCACCCCGCCGGCCCGGGGCGAGCTCGACTCCTTCACCTGGGCGAGCTACGCCGAGCCGCCCACCCTCGACTACGTCCAGGCCTTCGACTACCCGCAGAACACCGTGCTGGCCAACGTCTGCGAGAGCCTGATGCGCTGGACGCCTCAGCTCACCCTGGCCCCCGGCCTGGCCGAGAAGGCCTCCAACCCCGACCCGACCACCTGGGTCTACGACCTGCGCCCCGGCGTGCACTTCCACGACGGCACGGTGATGACCGCCGACGACGTCGTGTACAGCCTCGGCCGCCAGACGAACCCGGACAACGCCTCCGCCTGGGCCCAGGTGTTCCAGAACGTCGACTCCGTCACCGGGACGGGCCCGCTCCAGGTCACCGTCAAGCTCAAGCAGCCCGACTCCCAGTTCCCGCAGTACATGGCGACGGCCGCCGGGGTGGTCGCCGCCAAGGCCGGGGTGGAGGCCGCCGGCAAGGACTACGGCACCAGCGGCGGCCTCGACTGCACCGGCCCCTTCGAACTGGGCGCCTGGGCCAAGGGCCAGTCGATCGAGCTCCGGCGCTTCGACGGCTACTGGGGCACCAGGGCCAAGTCCGGGAAGGTCGTCCTCACCTTCCTCACCGACCCGTCCGCCCGCACCAACGCGATGCTCACCGGGGACGTCGACGGCGGCTACCTGATCCCGACCGAGAGTTACGACCGGCTGAGGAGGAGCGGCGCGGGCACCCTGTACTTCGGCGAGGGCCTGAGCACCGTCAACCTCAACGTCACCAGCATGCGGGGCGCACTCGGGGACGTCCGGGTCCGCCAGGCGCTGTCCCTGGCGCTGGACCGCTCCGGCTTCGTCAGGACCGGCCTCGCCGGCGCGGGCACCGTCACCGGCTCCCTCACCACCCGGGCCGCCTGGGCCGGCGCCCCCGCCGACGTCCGGACGGCCGCCTTCGAACACCTCACCCCGACCGTCCAGGACATCGACCGGGCCAAGGCCCTGGTCAAGGAGGCCGGCGCGGAGGGCCGCACCCTCACCGTCGCCACCAGCACCATCGGCCAGGACGTCTCCCTGCTCGCCACCGCCGTCCAGGCCGCCGGGGCGAGGATCGGCCTCGACGTCCGGCTGAGGACGATCGCCCCGAACGCCTTCACCGCGCTGTTCACCGACCCCAAGGCGCGCGAGGGCCTGGACCTGTTCCCCGAGACCTACTACGACTCGGTCACCGACCCGCTCGACCTGCTCGCCAACTTCCGTACCGGCGCCTACCAGAACTACGCCGGCTACAGCGACAAGGCCTACGACGACCTCGTCGACGAGGCCTCCGCCGCGTACGACCCGGCCGTGCGCGGCGCGATCGAGGCCAAGCTCCAGCAGGCCGCCTCCGAGCGGCTGCTGTGGATCCCGGTCGCCGAGTGGCCGACCGCCGTCTTCCTCAACAAGCGCGTCACCGGAGCCCCCACCACCATCTCGTACCTCTACTACCCGTGGGCCGCCGACGTGGGGGCCGCCCGGTGAACTTCCTGAGATTCGCCGCCCGGCGACTGGCGGAGATGGCCGCGACCCTGCTCGGCGCCTCCTTCGTGGTCTTCGGCGCGATGTACCTGGCGCCGGGCGATCCGGCGAGCTTCCTCCTGTCGGGCCGGTCCGCCTCACCGGCCGCCCTGCAGGCGATCAACGCGCAGTACCACCTCGACGACCCGTTCCTGGTCCGCTACCTCCGCTGGCTCGGCCAGGTGCTGCAGGGCGACTTCGGGCGCTCGCTGACCTACCGCACGGACGTCTCCCGGCTCCTCGCCGACCGGCTGCCCGCCACCCTGACGCTCGTCGCCATGGCCCTGGTCGTGGTCGTCGTCATCGGGCTGGCGCTCGGCTGGATCGGCGCCGTGCGCGGCGGTGCGACCGACTCCGCGATCCTGCTCTCCACCACCCTCGCCGTCGGCACCCCCTCCTTCGTCGCGGCCGTGCTGCTCCAGGGCCTGTTCGCGGTCCGGCTGGGCTGGTTCCCGACCAGCGGCACCGGGGACGGCCCCCTCGACCTGCTGTGGCACCTCACCCTGCCGGCGATCGCCCTCGCGCTGTACCTGATCGGCATGCTCGCCCGGGTCACCCGCTCGGCGATGCTGGACGCGCTGGAGGGCGAGCACGTCACGGTGGCCCGCAGCCGCGGCGTTCCCGAGCGCGAGGTGATCCGCCGCCACGTGTTCCGCAACTCGCTGGGCACCGTGCTGACCACCGGCGGCCTGATCGTCTCCACGCTGCTGGTCTGCACGGTCCTGGTGGAGTCGGCCTTCAGCGTCGGCGGCATCGGCCAGCTCCTCGAACTGTCCACCACCACCAAGGACTTCCCGACCGTCCAGGCCATCTCGCTGCTCGTCGTCGCCCTGTTCATGGCCGTCAACCTGGTCGTCGACCTGCTCCACCCCGTGGTCGATCCCCGGGTCGCCCTCGGGACCGGGAGGGCCGACGCATGAGCACCGCCCTCGCCCGCCGGCCCGGCCTCGGCCGGATCAAGGCCACCCGCGCCCCGCTCCACGCGGCCTGCCTGGGCGTCACCGCCCTGGTGGTGCTCGCCGCGCTGCTCGCCCCCTGGCTCGCCCCGGCCGACCCGAACGCTGTCGACCTCGGCAACGCCCTGGCCGGCCCCTCGCCCGACCACCTGCTCGGCGTCGACGCCGCGGGCCGCGACACCCTCTCCCGGCTCCTGCTCGGAGCCCGCACCTCGCTGCTCGGCCCGCTCGGCGTGGTCGCCTTCTCCACCGTCGCGGGCGTCGCCGTCGGCCTGGTCGCGGGCTGGCGCGGCGGCCGGATCGACTCGATCCTGTCCCGCGCCACCGAACTCGTCTTCGCCTTCCCCGGCATGCTGCTCGCCATCCTGATCGTCTCGGTGTACGGGGAGGGCCTGCTCGCCCCCGTCGTCGCCCTGGCCGTCGCCTACCTGCCGTACGTCTCCCGGCTCACCCGCTCGCTGGTGCTCGCCGAACGCGCCCGGCCCTACGTCTCCGCCCACCGGGTCCAGGGCTTCTCCACCGCGCAGATCTGCCTGCGGCACGTCCTGCCCAACATCGCCCCGATCGTCCTCGCCCAGTCCACCATCAACTTCGGCTACGCCCTGATGGACCTCGCCGGCCTCTCCTTCCTCGGCCTGGGCGTGCCCGCGCTCACCCCCGACTGGGGCCGGATGGTCTTCGACGGCCAGACCGCGATCCAGTACGGCTATCCGCTCGCCGCGATCCTGCCGTGCGTCCTCATCGTGCTCACCGTCGTCGCCTTCAACGTCGTCGGCGAGCGCTGGGCCGACCGCGTCGCCCGGAGGACCCCATGAAGTGGAAGGACCCCGTGACCCGGGAGGCACCGATGACCCGGGAGGCACCGACGAAGCCGGAGGACCCCGTGGACCGCGGCGGCCACGAACCCGAGCGGCCCGTGAACGCCCTCGACGTCCGGGGCCTGCGCCTGCGCCTGCCCGGCACCGCCCGACCCGTCCTGGACGGGGTCGACCTCACCGTGGGCCGGGGCGAGACCGTCGCCCTGGTCGGCGAGTCCGGCTCCGGCAAGAGCCTCACCTCCCGCAGCGCCCTCGGCCTGCTGCCGCCCGGCGCCACCGTGGAGGGCGGCGTCCTCGTCGACGGCGAGGACGTCCTGGCCATGGGCCCCGACCGGCTGCGCGCCCTGCGCACCGGCCGGGCCGCCATGATCTTCCAGGACCCCCGGGCGGCCATCAACCCGCTGCGCCGGGTCGGCGACTTCCTCACCGAGAGCGTCCGACTCACCGGCGCGATGGGCCGGGAGGACGCCGACCGGCGGGCCGCCGAACTGCTGGACGCCGTCGGCCTCGGCCCGGAACTGCTGCGCCGCCACCCCGGGCAGCTGTCCGGCGGCATGCTCCAACGCGTCATGATCGCCGCCGCGTTGATGGGGGACCCGGTCCTGCTGCTCGCCGACGAGCCCACCACCGCGCTCGACGTCACCAGCCAGGCCGAGGTCATCGCGCTCCTCGCCCGGCTGCGCGAACGCTTCGGCACCGGCCTGCTGTTCGTCACCCACGACCTGGGCCTCGCCGCCGCCATCAGCGACCGCGTCCACGTCATGTACGCCGGGCGGATCGTTGAGTCGGGCCCCGCCGCCGACCTCTTCGACCGGCCCCGACACCCCTACACCGCCGCGCTGCTGGCCTCCACCCCCGGGCTGGAGTCCGACGGCCGCCGGCTCGCCGCGATCGACGGCCAACCACCGGACCTGCGCGAGGAGCCGACCGGCTGCGCCTTCGCCGCGCGGTGCCGGTACGCGACCGACCGGTGCCGCGAGGAGACCCCGCAGGCGCACCCGGTCGCCTGCCACCACCCGCTCGAAGGGAGCCGCGCCGATGCCTGAGGCCGTACTGGAGGTCACCGGACTGTGCCGGACCTTCGGCACCGTACGGGCGGTGGACGAGGTCTCCTTCGCCCTCGCCGCCGGCGGGTCGCTCGGCATCGTGGGCGAGTCGGGGTCCGGCAAGACCACCACCGCCCGGATCGTCGTCGGCCTCGAACCGGCCGACGAGGGGCGGGTCACCGTCCGGGGCCGGCCCCGCGGCGGCCGGGTGCGGGGGCGGGCGGAGCGGCTGGCCCGCGCCCGCGAGGTCCAGATGGTCTTCCAGGACCCGTACCTCTCCCTGGACCCGCGCACCAGCGTCGGGGCCGCGCTCCGCGAGACCCTGCGGCTGCACTTCCCCGGCACCGACCACCCGGCCCGGATCCGGGAACTCCTCGACCAGGTCGGCCTCGGCACCAGGGCGGCCGAGGCGCTGCCCCGGGAGCTCTCCGGGGGCCAGCGCCAACGCGTCGCCATCGCCCGGGCGCTGGCCGTCCAGCCGGCCGTCCTGGTGCTGGACGAGGCGGTCGCCGCGCTGGACGTGTCCGTGCAGGCGCAGGTCCTGAACCTGCTCGCCGACATCCGCGAACGGACCGGCATCGGCTACCTGTTCATCACCCACGACCTCGGCGTCGTCCGCTGCGTGACCGACGAGGTCGTCGTCATGCGCCACGGACGGATCGTCGAGTCCGGCCCCACCGCCCGCGTCCTGGACTCCCCGCGGCACGCCTACACCCGGCTGCTGCTGGAGTCCGTCCCGAGGCCCGGCTGGGACCCCGACCGGATCGCCGCCGCGCGCCGCGCGCTGCGGGACGACTCCGACCCGGCGGAGGGCGGGACCTGACGGGCCGGGGCGGCCGGGCGGCGCGGGCAGCCCCCGGGGCCGCCGGCGCACCGTGAGCGAATTCCCTCGAACGGCGGGTGCGTGCCGCACCGGATTCCGATGTTCGGCTCAGTAGCCTGCGGAGCCGAACCCGACACCAAGCGGATCGAGGCCCCATGGCTCACCCCCGGCCGTCCCGCCGTTCGCTGCTGCAGTCCGGGGCCGCACTGGCCGCCCTGGCCCTGACGGGCGGCTGTTCCTCCGACGGGGGAGGGGAGGAGCAGCCCGGGTCCGGCGGTACGGCCCAGGGGGCGGCCGGGTCCGGCAGCCCGGCGGCGGGCGGGTGGGCCATGCCGGCCGAGTCCGAGCCGCACACCCGCACCTTCATGGCCTGGCCGGCGCTCGACCAGGTCTGGGGCGACGAACTGCCCGGTGTCCGGCAGGACATCGCGGGGCTGGCGCAGGCGATCGCCGCCTTCGAACCGGTCGTCCTGCTGGCCCGCCCCGACCAGGCCGCCCAGGCCCGCCAGGCCTGCGGCTCCTCGGTCGAGGTGCTCGAACTGAAGGTCGACGACCTGTGGGTCCGGGACACCGGCCCGACCTTCGTCACCGGCCCGAAGGGGCTCGCCGGGGTCGACTTCAACTTCAACGGCTGGGGCGACAAGCAGACCCACGCCAACGACAGCCTGGTCGCCCGCTACCTCCTCGACCACTACCGCATCACCCGCGTCCAGGCGCCGATCACCGGCGAGGGCGGCGGCATCGAGGTGGACGGCGAGGGCACGCTGATGGCCACCGAGAGCTCCTGGGTCAACGGCAACCGCAACCCGGGCAGAACCCGGGACGGGATCGAGGCGAGCCTGAAGGAACTGCTCGGCGTCGAGAAGGTGATCTGGTTCCAGGGGGTCGCCGGGCAGGACATCACCGACTGCCACGTCGACGCCCTCGCCCGCTTCGCCGAGCCCGGCACCGTCGTCCTGCACCGGCCCGCCGCCGATGCCCCGGCGGACGTCTGGACCACCGCCGCCGCCCAGGCGCTGCAGGTGATCCAGACGGAGACCGACGCCAAGGGCCGCACCCTCAAGGTGGTCGACCTCCCCGAGCCGGACCTCGGCCTGATCCCGGGCGCGGGCAAGGACTTCCTGGCCACGTACGTCAACTACTACGTCTGCAACGGCGGCGTGATCGTCCCGCGCTTCGGGGACCAGAACGCCGACCAGCGGGCGGCCGGCATCATCGGCGAGCTCCACCCGGGCCGCAAGGTCACCCAGGTGGACATCAACCACGTCGCCGCGGGCGGCGGCGGCATCCACTGCGCCACCCAGCAGCAGCCGGTCGCGCCCGGGGCCTGAGCCTCCTGACCGTCAGGCCCGGGGCGGCCGGGCGGCCAGCGAGTCCAGCAGCGTCCGCAGCACCCGTTCGGCGTCCACCGTCCCGTCGAGCGACCCGATGGCGGCGAGCCCGTCCACGGCGGCGGCGAAGGCCTCCCCGAGCGGGACCGGGTCGACGCCGCCGGGTCCGCCCGGCAGGCCGTCTCCCTCCGGCAGGCCGCGTTCCTCCACCAGGCCGCGTTCCTCCACCAGGCACCGGAACAGCCGCACGAAGGCGGCCCGCCAGCGGGCGTACTCGGCCTCCAGGCTGGTGCGGACGCGTTCGTCGTTGAGGGCGAGCCAGTGCAGGGCCGCGTGCAGCCGGGCCAGGTCGGGGCTCTCCGGCCGGGTGAGCAGGGCCAGTACCCGTTCGGCGCGCTCGGCGTAGCCGCCGGGGCCGGCGACGGCCTCCTCCAGCGGGGTGATCCACTCGGGCCGGATGTCGGCCACGACGGCGACGATCAGCTCGGTGCGGTCCGCGAAGTGGTAGTGGCACATCCCGTGCGAGACCCCGCACAGCGCGGCCACGTTGCGGGTGGTGAACCGTCCGGCGCCGTCGCCCGCGAGCAGGGTGCGGGCGGCGGCGATCAGCCGGGCCCGGGTCTGCTCGCCCTTGGCGGCGCGGGCCCGGCCGGGGCCGCCCGTCCCGGAGCCGGTTCCCGCCGCTGTGCCCGTCGCCCGTGTCGCCATGGCCGTCACTGTAACGAGCGCGGGGGCCGGGCTGCGGCGGATCGGGGAGGACGCCTGCGCAAAGTATTGACCGAGCGCTTGGTCAGTTTTACCTTTTCGGTCAACTGCTGGACCAGCAGCGGACTTTGACATGGAGGCAGTGATGGAAGACCTCTCCGGATCCGAGGCGACGACCGTGGCCCGGCTCGGCCGCCGCCGGTTCCTGACGGCCGCCGGGGCCGTCGCCGCCGGCACGGCGCTGACCGCCGCCACCGGCGGGCGGGCCATGGCCGCGCCGCCCCGCGCCACCGACAAGGGCGCGACCGACACGGCCACCGCCGTCGCGGGCGCCGGTCTCGCCGCGGGTTTCCGGGTGCCGCCGGACACCGTCCGGCACACCCGCACCTGGATGGCCTGGCCGGACAGCAGCACCATCTGGCGGGGCAGGCTCGGCGGCGTCCAGTCGAACATCGCCCTGATCGCCAGGACCATCGCGACGTACGAGCCGGTCGTCCTGTGCGCCAACCCGTCGAGCGTCGCCAAGGCGCGGTCGATGTGCGGCTCGGCCGTCACCGTGATCGGGGACGTCCCGGTCGACGACTGCTGGATGCGCGACACCGGCCCGGTGTTCCGCACCGACGGCGCGGGCGGCCTCGACACGATCGGCCTCAACTTCAACGGCTGGGGCAACCACCAGAACCCGCACGGCAACGACGCCCTGGTCGCCCGGCGGGTCGCCGCCTACCTCGGCCTGCCGTTCACCGCCGCCGGACTCGTCGCCGAGGGCGGCGGCATCGAGACCGACGGCGCGGGGACGCTGATGGCCACCCGCAGCAGCATCCTCAACGCCAACCGCAACCCGGGCGTGTCCCAGGCCGCGGCCGAGAGCGCGATGTGCGCCGCCTACGGCGCCACCAAGGTGATCTGGTTCGCCGGTGTCGCCGGCCAGGACATCACCGACGACCACGTGGACGCCACCTCCCGCTTCCTCGGGACGGGTGCGGCCGCGGTCCAGATGCCGCTGGCGAGCGACACCGACGCCTGGTCGAACGACGCGCGGCAGCAGTACCGGATCCTGACCACCTCCACCGGCGCCCAGGGGACCCCGTTCACGGTCAGCCGGATCCAGGGGCCCGACTACAACCTCATCCGTTCGACCGACCCCGCCTTCGTCGGCTCCTACGCCAACTACTACCTGTGCAACGGCGCGGTGATCGCGGCGCAGTTCGGCGACACCAAGGCCGACGCCGCCGCCAGGACGGCCCTCGCCCGGCTGTTCCCCGGCCGCACCGTCGAGCAGCTCGACATCGACAACCTGGGCGCGGGCGGCGGCGGGATCCACTGCGTCACCCAGCAGCAGCCCGCCGTCTGACGAGCCCGCCCTCTGACGAGCCCGCCGTCCGGCTCGACGGACCCGCCGCCCGACGCGAGGTGGCCGGGTCCGGTCCGCCGACCGGACCCGGCCCGTCCGGGGGCCTCAGCCGAGGGCGGGGATGTCGTGGGTCGCGCAGTGGATCCCGCCGCCGCCGGCCGCGATCGCGTCGATCTTGACCTGGACGACCTCCCGGTCCGGGAAGTACTGCTTCAGGATCTGCCGGGCCCGGTCGTCGGCCCTGGCGTCGCCGAACTTCGGCAGGTAGACGCCCTTGTCGCCGACGTAGAAGTTCATGTACGAGGAGACGAAGGCGTCGCCGCGCCCGGTGATCCGGTCCGGGTCCGGCTGCTGGAGCTCGACCACCTGGAGCTTCCGCCCCTGGGCGTCGGTCGCGTCCTTGAAGACGGCGCGCGCCTGGTCGGCCGAGCGGGACCAGACGTCCGGCGGGGTGCCGGGGAAGGCCTGGTCGAGCAGGACGACGCCGGGGGCGGCGAAGCGGGTCAGGCAGTCGACGTGGGCGTCGGTGATGTCCTTGCCCCGGACGCCCGCCAGCCAGATCACCTTCGTCACGCCGAGGAGCCTCTTCAGCTCCGCCTCGACCTGGTCGCGGGTCATGCCCGGGTTGCGGTTGTCGTTGACCACCGAGCTCTCGGTCACCATCAGGGTGCCCTGTCCGTCGGTCTCGAAGGAGCCGCCCTCGGCGACCAGCCGGGTCTCGATCCGCTCCACGCCGTACGTGGCCAGCACCGTCCGGGCGACCTTGGCGTCGTTGCCGCGCTGCTGCTTGCCGCCCCAGCCGTTGAAGTTGAAGTCGACGCCCTTGACCTTGCCGCCCTCCTCGACGAACACCGGCAGGGTGTCCCGGGCCCACAGGTCGTCGACGGCGATCGGCACCACCTCGACGGCCGAGCCGCAGGCCTTCTGGGCGGCGTCCTTCTGCTCGGGGCGGGCCATCAGGACGACCGGTTCGCGCGCCGCGATCGCCTGGGCCAGGCCGGCCACGTCCCTGCGGACGTCCGCGAGCTGGTCGCCCCAGACGTTCTCCGAGGCGGGCCAGGACATCACGGTGCGCAGGTGCTTCTCCCACTCGGCGCCGAAGCGGCGCACCCCGGGGGTGCCGCCGGGCCGGGTGGGCGGCACGGCGCCGCCCGGGCCCTCGATGTCGTTGGGGTCGCAGGCGGTGAGGCCGAGGGCGAGGGCGCCGACTCCGGCGCCGACACCGGCGAGGCGGCGCATCAGGGTGCGGCGGGACAGGTCAGTGGACATGCGGGTACTCCGGCTGGTGGTCGGTGCGGTGGAGGGGAGGGCCGCGGTACGGCCCCGGCGGCGGGACGCCGGTGGCTACGGCAGCGGCTCGTGCATGGTCGAGCAGTGGATGCCGCCGCCCCCGGCCATCAGGCGGTCGACGTCGAGCTGGACCACCTCGCGGCCGGGGAACGCCGCGGCGAGCGCGTCCCTGGCGGCGGCGTCCTTGTACGCGTCGCCGAACTGGGCGGTGATGACGCCTCCGTTGACGAGGTGGAAGTTGAGGTAGGAGTCGACGAACTTGGAGCTGCGGGAGCGGACGGTGTCCGGGCCGTGCACCGGGACGACCTGGAGGCGCCGGCCCCGGGCGTCGGTCGCGGCGGACAGGAGGGCGAACTGCTCGCGGGCGTCCCGCGCCCAGTCGTCGTCGCGGTCCGCCGGCGGCAGCTGGACCATCACGACCCCGGGGCGGACGAACCGGGAGGTGACGTCCACGTGGTCGTCGGTGATGTCCTGGCCCTTGATGCCCGGCAGCCAGATCATGGTGTCGGCACCGTAGGCCTCCAGGACGGCCTCCTCGATCTCGTCCCGGCTCATGCCGCGGTTGCGGTTCTTGTTGACCAGGCTGCTCTCGGTGGCCATCACCGTGCCGTCGCCGTCGGTCTCGATCGCGCCGCCCTCGCCGACGAAGTCCGCGTAGGTGTGGCGCAGGCCGCGGCGGGCGGCGAGGCGCTCGGCGACCCGGGCGTCGTCGTGGTGCACCTGCTTGTTGCCCCAGCCGTTGAAGTTGAGGATCACGGCGTCCAGGCCGCCGTGGCCGTCCCGGCGGAACACCGGGGCGGTGTCGCGCATCCACAGGTCGTCGGTGGGGATGGCCGTGATCACCTCCACGCCGGAGCCGCACCGGGACTGCGCCTTGCCGGCCGTCCAGTCGTCGGGGGCGCACATCACCACCGGCTCGAACTCGGCGATCGTGCGGGCGATCAGGGCGATGTCCTCCTGGACGCCGCCCAGGCGCAGCCCCCACACGCCTCGGCGGGACGGCCAGGACATCCAGGTCCGCGCGTGCGGGACGTCGTCCGCCGGCACCCAGGGGTACGGCCCGGTGGAACGGTCATCGCGGTAGTGGGTCATGAGGGTCTCCTGATCGTGCGACGGTGCCGGGCAGGGCGTCGGCCGTCGGTTCCACTCTTCGCGCCGCGACGCGGCGGCGCACCACGGGGCGGTCCCGGTGGCAACGCCCTGCCTGCGGCCCAGGCTCGCACTGACTGAAAAGTCAGTCAAACTCGTCGGCATGCCTTGACGCATCCTTGACGGGTGTCCTGCGCGGCGTGACGCCCCCCCCGAACGGGGCCGGGCCCGCGGGGATCAGGACCCGAGCCGGGCCACCTCGGCGTCGATCGCGTCGGTCAGCAGCGAGCGGGCGTGCGCCAGCGGCAGGCTGCCGCTGAGCCAACGCGTACTCAGCCCCTCCAGCAGCGCCGTCAACCGCTCCGCCGCCCCGGCCAGCGCGACCGCCGAGGCCATCGGCCGCACCCCGCCGAGCAGTTCCGCGACCTCCTGCACCCAGATCCGGGTGGCCCGCGCCAGGTCCTCGCGCAGCGTCTCGTCGAACACCGCGCTCGCCCGCAGCTCACCCCAGGCGGTGCTGTTCTCCCGCACCTCGGCGGTGTCCTGGAGCTCCAGCAGCAGGGTCTGCTCCAGCTCCTCACGGGGCGTCAGCGGCGGGGCGTCCGCGGCGCGCTCGGTCGTGTACCGCTCCGCCCGGTCGTTGATGAACTCCAGCGTCTGCCGGAGGATCCCCGTGCGGTCCTTGAAGTGGTAGTAGATCAGCGCGGTGGACACGCCCGCCTCGGCCGCGAGCTCCTCCACCCGCAGTCCGCGCACCCCGCGCCGCGCGATCACCCGCGCCGCTGCTTCCATGATCGACGTTTTACGACTGGCCACGATCCACCACCCTACCGGCGGTGCCGGCGCCGGCCGGGCCACCTGCCGGAACGCCGGTCGGCGACCGGGGCCGGCCGCCCCGACCGACTGTGACGCAGGTCACGCCGAACGCAGAACCCGGACGCCGCGGCGGGCGTCTGGCTGGTGTGAGATCACGCAGGAGAACACTGGACGAGCTCGACGAGGAGCGCCTCCTCAGGCTGGTGGCCAGGGGTGACCGCGCGGCGTTCGACGAGCTGTACCGGCGCACGTCGCCGTGGCTGGCGGTGCGGTTGCGCCGCCGCTGCGCCGACGAGCAGATCGTCGCCGAGGTCATGCAGGAGACCTACCTGGCCGTGTGGCGCGCCGCCGGCGCGTTCGCCGGCAGCGCCGTGGGCGGGACGGCCGTCGGATGGCTGTGGACGATCGCGGCACGCCGCCTCGTCGACGCCTTCCGGCGCCGCGCCCACCACGCGGAGCCGCCCGCGGCCGCCGCCGAACGGACGGTGGTGCCCGCGGCGGAGGAGGAGGCCCTCGCCGGCACCGTCGGCGGGGACGTCGGCGACGCCCTGCGGCGACTGGCGCCGGAACTCCGGGAGGTCCTGCAGGCCACCGTGCTCGACGGGCTCTCCGTCCGGGAGACCGCCGTCCTGCTCAGACTGCCCGAAGGCACGGTCAAGACCCGTGCCCGCCGGGCCCGGATCGCGATGCGGGAGGCATTGGCATGACCGGGGAACACGCGTCGAGGCGGCTGATCGACGACTACGCGCGCGGAGACGTGGCGATGGCCGCGGACACGGTGTGGGCACTGGAAGCCCACCTGGAGTCCTGCGCGCCCTGCCGGAGCCGGCTGGCGGCCTCCGTCGCCGTCGAGGCGCCCGACGTCGCCGCGCTCCTCGACACCGTCCGGGCCGGCCTGGAACCCCGACTGGACGCGGCGGTCCCGGTGGCCTCGCGGCGGCACCGTCCGCGGTGGGTGTCGTCCTGGCTGACACCGGTCATGACCCCGTGGCTGGCCATGACCGCCGTCGTCACCCTGGCGGCGCTGCTGCTGGACGCGCTCGCACCGGCGGACGTCTTCGGCGCCTCCTCGCCGGTGTCGCTGATCGCGCCGGTGCTGCCGCTGTGCGGTGTCGCCGCGTCCTGGTCGGCAGGCCTGGACCCGGCCCACGAACTGACCGCCTCGACCGCCCGGGCCGGCCTGCCCCTGCTGCTCAGGCGCACCACCTCGGTCCTCGTGGTGGTCCTGCCCGCGCTCCTGCTGGGGGGATGGCTGACCGGGGCCACGACGGTCGCGCAGTGGCTGCTGCCCTCCCTCGCCTTCACCTCCACCGCCCTGGCGCTGGGCAGCGTGGTCGGCGTGACCCGTGCCGCCGCCGGCCTGGTGGCCGGGTGGGGTGTCGCCGTCGTGGTGCCCGTGTCGGTCGTCGGCCGGGTCCCCTCCTTCCTCCAACTGGCCCTGCAGCCGGACTGGCTGCCCGCGTGGGCGCTGCTCCTGGCGCTCGGTGCCGGCGCCGTGATCGCCCGCAGGAACGCGTACTCGACGCTGTGAAACCCCTGTCCACCATCGAAAGGAACCACCGCATGACACGCATGACGAGCGTGGCCGACACCGCGCCGAAGACCTACGCCTGGGAGATCCGGGCCGCCGGCCTGAGGGTGCGGGTCGGCCGGAAGAAGATGGCCGTCGACGGCCTCGACCTCTCCCTCGGCATCGGCGCCCACGGCCTCCTGGGGCCCAACGGGGCGGGCAAGACCACCCTGATCCGGACGCTGGCCACGGTGCTGCGCCCCACCGAGGGCGAACTGGAACTGCTCGGCGCCCCCTTGGGCGGGATGGGCGACCAGCGGGCCCTGCGCCGCCGGATCGGCTACCTCCCGCAGGACTTCGGCTACTACAAGCGGTTCACGGTACGCGAGTTCGTCGAGTACATGGCCTGGCTGAAGGAGGTCCCGAAGGCGGACGTCCCCGGGGCCGTCCAACGGGCCGTGGAACGGGTCGGGCTGGCGGACCGCGCCGACCACCGGATGAAGACCCTGTCCGGCGGCATGGTGCGCCGGGCCGGCATCGCCCAGGCCATCGTCAACGACCCGGCGGTGCTGCTGCTCGACGAGCCGACGGCCGGCCTGGACCCGGCGCAGCGGCTGCGCTTCCGCGAACTGCTCCAGGAACTGGGCCGCGACACCTGCGTGGTGGTCTCCACCCACCTGGTCGAGGACGTCGCGGCCGCCTGCTCCGACGTGGTGCTCTTCGCCGACGGCCGCCTCGTCTTCCAGGGCACACCGGAGGACCTGGCCGCGGCCGGCGGCCCCGAGCACCCGGGCGACAGCCCCCTGGAACGCGGCTACTCGGCCCTGCTGCGCGACTCCGGCCGGCAGGGGGGAGCCTGGTGAACGGACGTGTCCTGCGCACCGAGCTGAAGCGCTCGGCCGCCCCGTGGGCCGGAGCCGTCGTCCTGGCCGGCAGCCTGGCGGTCCTCTTCCTGATCGACGGCATCTGGTGGAGGGGCACCGCGGGGTGGACGGCCCAGTGGACCACCATGGCCATGTGGACCCGCTACCTGCTGAGCTTCTGGCTGCCGCTCGTGGTCGGCATCGGGGCGGTGTACGGGCTGCGTGAACCCCGCTCGCGGATGACCGAACTGCTGACGACCACACCGCTGCCGGCCTGGCGCCGCGCGGCGCTGCCGGCCGGTGCGCTCGCGCTCGCGCTGGCGGTGGGCTTCGGCCTCCTCGTCGTGGTGGGCGGAGCGCAGGTGGCGTTCGGCCCGACCACCTACGCGGGCCTCGGCTGGCTGCCGATCTCGCTGGTGGCGGTCCTGGGCCTCGTCGCGGCCGCCGTGTTCGCCATGGGAGCGGCCCGGGCGCTGCCCTCCGTCCTCACCCCGCCGGCCCTGGTGGTGGCCTGCCTCGTGGCGACGAACCTGCTGCGGGTGGGGATCGAAGGGGTGGTGCCGGAGAGCAGGACGTCGAACCGGCTCGGCCTGCTGTCCCCGGTGACCGCGGACCCGCGGCAGATGCTGCTGACCCTCTCCGGCTCCGTCCACCTCGGCCAGACGATCTGGCTGCTCGGACTGCTCGCCACCGGCTTCGCGCTGCTGGCGGCCGCCACCCGGCGGGCCCGGCTGCTCGCGACGGCTCCCGCCCTGGGCTGCGCGGCCGTGGCCCTGCTGATCCTGCCGGCCGCCGCGCGTGACGCCTACGTCGTCGACCGGGCCGCTGCCGCCCCGGCCTGCGACGGACCGGTGTGCGTGACGGAGGCGAGCCGGTCGCACCTGGCCGAGCTCGCGCCGCGCGGCCGGGAGGCGCTGAGCGTGCTGCACGACGTCCTCGGCGACCGGGCGCCGACCTCGGTACGGGAGGACACCGCGCTGCGCGCCCTCGGCGATCCCCGCGCACTCCCCGCCGACGCGGTGCTCGTCGACTTCGACGAGCAGCTGTTTATCGACGCGAGCGGCGAGGGCCTGACCCGTGCGCTGGTCGCCCAGGGACTGGCGCCGAGCTGCCACGCCCGCACCGCCCGGGAGGGCGGGGGACAGGACGACGTCGCCCTCCAGAGCATCGCCGTGAGCTGGGCCCTCGGCGACCCCGACCTCCGGCCGATGGCGGAGAGGGCCGCCGACGAGTACTCGCGCAGGACCTGGGCGGCCGCCGACGCCGCCTGGCGGGAGCTGAACGGGCTGGCGCCGGCCGAGCAGCGCTCGTGGATCGCCGAGCTGCGCACCGCGGCCCTCTCCTGCACGGCGAGGCTGCGCGAGGTGCCGACGGGGGGTGCGGCGCGGTGAGGTGGCTGCTGCTGTACGCGCGTTCACGACAGGTGCCCACGTCGGCCGCCGCCGTCGCCCTCGTCGCGTCGGCGGTGTGGGCCCTCACCCGGGAAGACGGTACGGGCGCGAGGGAGGCGATGGATCCGACCGCGTTCTTCGTGCTCGCCGCGGGCGTGGCGGCCGGCTCCGTCGGGTTCGGTGGGCAGGACCTCGCGCTGGACCGGACGGCCGCGATCCGGTGGGCGCCCCGCAGGGCGGCGCACGCCGTGCTGGTCGGCGCGGTCGCCGGGGCCGCGCTGCTGGCGGTGCAGGCGGTGGGCCCGACGTTCGCCCCCACCGAGGTCGTCGTCCGGGACAGCGCGGGCCTGGTCGGCCTGGCCGCGCTCGGCGCGGCGCTCTGCGGGGCGCAGCTCGCCTGGACGCTGCCGACCGGCTGGCTCGCGTTCACCGTCCTCGTCCCTCCGCTGCCGCCCACCATCGTGGGGAAGGCGGTCGGTTGGATGACGTATCCCGCCGGCACGGCGGCGTCCACCTGGGCCGCGGTGGCGCTGCTGGTGGTCGGCGGCGCGCTGTACGCCGTGGCCGGTCCGAGGCGGTAGGCCCCTCCCGGTCGGCCCTGGCGTTCGCCGCCCGCTCGGCCACCAGCCGGAGCGGGCGGCCGGGGAGACCGGGACAGCGGGCTGACCCGGCCTCCCCGGCCGGAGGGTGCTACCCGAGGTGGGCGCGGTAGGCGCTGACCCAGGCGCCGATGCTGTTGTACCCGGTGCGGTCGATGGTGATCGACCCCCCGGTGCAGTCGTAGTTGTCCCACAGCTCCACCCAGTCACCCCCCTCGGTACGGGCGGAGCGGATCTGGTCGTTCCAGTTGTCCCCGACGTAGGTGCACGCCCCGTCGTTGCCGGAGAACCAGCGGTCCGCGCCCGAGAAACCGGTGTCGTTGAAGGCGTGGAAGCTGGGCTGGCGGGCGAGCGGGGCGGTGCCGGCGGTGTGGGTGGTGGAGGGGGCGAGGGGCTGGGCGGAGGAGGTGGGGACGACGACCACGGTGGCGGTGAGGACCGCGGCCGTGAGCAGGAGCCTGCGAACGACGGACATGGCGTCTCCTTCGGTAGCGCACTTCCGGGTGAACGGAGCCGTGGGAGGGGCGGAGTCGGCGCCGGTGCTTCGGCTTCGTCGGCCCGTTCCCTCGGCGGGAGTTCAGAATTTCACGCCGTGGCGGCGGGTAGCTGTGTGTACGAAGAAATGGCGGGAACGGGCATCGGGCCCCCGGCTTGGGTTCGAGTACGGATTCGACAGCGGGGGAACTCACCGGAACGGTGAGCAGGGTGAGGTGCCTGGGGTCGGAGGAGACGACCGCCTGTTCGACGAGGGGTGGTCCTTGTCGGTGTCCCCGCGGACACCAGGTCGATTCCCACCCGCCGGATCCGGCCGTCCCGGACCGGTCGCCGACCCGGGGCGAAGCACCGTCCATCGCCCATTTGCCGTACGGCAACGCATAGTTGGTGATATCGCTTGTCGGAGCACGGACAACAGGGCGCGAGCGAGAAGGAGCACCTCTTGACGACTCACCACGGGCGCGGCGCGCACGTACGGACGCTGTCGGCCCTGACGGCGACGCTGTGCGGGATCGTCGGGGCCACCACGATAGGCACCACCCCGGCCGCGGCCGCCGACCAGCGCCACCCCGTCTACGCCATCGCCCACCGGGTCGACACCCTGGACGGCGTGGACGCCGCGATCAACCACGGTGCCAACGCCATCGAGATCGACGTCTGCGCCTGGTGGAACCCCAACGAGTGGCGCGCCTACCACGACTGCTCCTCGGCCGGCGAGAACCGGCTCGGCCCCAGCTTCGACAGCATGCTCGACCGCATCGTCTCGAACGCCGACGCGGGCCGCCGGCTGTCGTTGGTCTGGCTGGACATCAAGGACCCCAACTACTGCGGCGAGGAGCCCAACCGCAGCTGCAGCGTCGCCGGACTGCGCGACAAGGCCCAACGGCTGACGGCCGCCGGCATCCAGGTGCTCTACGGCTTCTACGAGTACCACGGCGGCAGCACCCCGGACGTCAACGGCCGCGGCTGGAAGAGCCTGGAGGGCAAGCTCGGCCCGCTGGAGGGCATCACCACCACCGGCACCCGCGACCAGGTGCAGAGCGCCTTCGCCAAGTCCGGCGCCGGATTCCCCAACGGCCGCCGGGCCATGGACTACGGGGACAGCGACATCACCAAGGGCTTCGGCAACTGCACGGAGGCCACCTACAACACCTGTGCGGAGCTGAAGAAGGGAGCGGCCGACCGGGCCGCCGGACGGCTCGCGGCCACCCTCTCCTGGACGACCACCTACAACGACCCGTGGTACGTCGACAAGCTGCTCGGCGACGCCCAGGTGGACGGCATCATCGCCGGCTACGGCGCCTTCACCGGCGTCCGCGAGTACGACAACAGCTGGCAGTGCGCCAATGCCGTCAACCTCGTCCGGGACTGGGTGAACCGCCACAGCGGGACCCACCGCATGGCCGCCGCCGGCGACCGCCTCTTCAGGTAGTCGTCCCGCACGCCCCGGTGCCGCCCGGTCGGCGGCACCGGGGCGTGACGTGGGCGTTTGTCTCGGGGGCCGAGGAGGAGTACTGTCTCCCAGTCGCTCGACTGGGAGCACCGGACACGCAACGGCGCGGACGGTCCCGGGGCGGCCAATCCTCTGAAACGCCATTTCCCGGCTCGGGCCGGGGCGAATCCGCCATGTGCGGATGCGGCCCGGTCTGTATGTGGCATGTTCGTTTTATTGGATTGCGGCCGGATTCGCTTTCGGAAGCGGAGATCGGCTACTGTTTGAAACGTCGGACAGGGCGCCAAGCGCTGGAAGACACCGGCAAGTCGGAAGCGAAAAGCCCCGGTCAACGGAGCGGAAAGCATCTGGTAAGCTGGAAACACGAAAGAACGAAGCCCGGAGGGTCCGCTGGAAGGCGGTCCGAAGGAAGCGTCCGTTCCTTGAGAACTCAACAGCGTGCCAAA
>NZ_JBSFWR010000082.1:0-40016 GCF_053594915.1 Kitasatospora sp. NPDC002543
CCCGGCTGACCATCAGCTGAACGGCGTCCGGCGAGACCGGGCTGGTCGGGAAGGACTGCGAGCGGGGGACGTAGGCGGGCGGCGCGTACAGCACGCAAGCTCGACCTCCCCAACCGCGCGGCCGCCGCGGCCCGGGCCGCCGCCTGGGGGATCCGGCCCGCCCGCTGACGCTCCGTCGGCCGGACGCGCGATCATCCGACACGAGGCGGTGACCATGCCGCCCGCCATGGCTCCGTCCATCGACCACGTCGCTCAATCGGACCCGGCCCCGCCGGGGACGGAAGACGGCGAGGCCGGTGCCGGGCACCCGTCCGCCGTTCGGCGGGAGCCCGACCGGGGTGGCCGGGACGTCCCGTCGCCCTGCCCCCGGCTCTGCCCGTCCACCCCTGGTGCCGCCGGACCCCACCCCGTACAGAGGAGGGACCGACACGGCGAACCGGAGACGAGGACCCTTGCACGACCACCAGCGGAATCGGGACACCGAACCACCCACCCGTCGCACCCCGGCCCCCTCACCTCTGCCGTCGTCGGCGCCGGGAGCCGTCCGGAACGGCCTCCTGGGCCTCCAGGCCACGGCCGGCAACGCGGCCGTCGTCCGGCTGCTCCGCCGCGCCGCCGAGGACCGGCCGTCGCCGGACGGCCCGCCCGCCGTCCAGCGCTCCACCGTTCACCAGGTGCTCCGCGCGCCCGGCCGGCCGCTGGACGACCGGACCCGCGGCGACATGGAAGCCCGGCTGGGCGCGGACTTCTCCGACGTGCGCCTGCACACCGGTGCCGCGGCGAAGGACTCCGCGGCCGAGGTGGGTGCCCGCGCGTACACCTCCGGCAGCCACATCGTCATCGGCGAGGGAGGCGCGGACCGGCACACCCTCGCACACGAGCTCACCCACGTGATCCAGCAGCGGCGCGGACCGGTCGCCGGGACGGACCGCGGTGACGGCCTGTCGATCAGCGACCCGTCCGACCGCTTCGAGCGGGAGGCGGAGGCCAACGCCCACCGCGCCCTGTCCCGCCCGGGCCCGCGCTCCGCCCCACCGGGACAGGAGCCCGTCGCGGCCGGCCGGACGCACCACCCGGCCGTGCAGCGCTTCATGGCCCCCGAGCCCAGTGGCCCCGCGGCCGAGTGGGAGCAGGCCGCCCGGGCCTACCTGATGGAGAACTGGAACGGCATAGCGACCCGCTACACACGCGTGGTGCTGGGATCCGGGGACGAAGAGACCGTGGAGCAGGCGGACCTGCTGACCGCCATCAAGAAGGTGTCGCCGGGCATCGCCAAGACCCTGGCGCAGGTGAAGGGCAACGCCGCGGTCGAGGCGGGAAAGCTCAGCGCGGCACTCCGCGGCCTGAACATCATGGAGGAGGAGACCGCGCTGGCGACGACCTCCGCCAAGCAGGACATGTCCACGCCGGTGAAGGAGGTCCTGGTCGGCACCGAGTTCACCTTCAGCGACGACGTGCTCAACGGCCAGAAGGGCATCGGCAAGAACCCGCCCTACGCGCTCCGGGTGGACATCGGCGGACTGACCGGGGTGGAGGACGCCAGTGCCCAGCGCACCCTCACCTACGCGAGGACGAAAGCGACGGCGTGGTCCGCCGCGGTGAGAGCGGCCGGCGCGCCGGGGGACTTCACGCTGGCCGTGACGGAGGTGACGGTGAAGGGGCATCCCGGAACCCGGTTCACCTACACCAACGGCACCGACGAGTGGTGGTGGGAGATCACCCTGGACGACGGCTGCCTGGAGACCCGCACCTCCCCGCTCTCCATCGAAGGGCTGGGCGCCAACCACATCAGGACCATCATCCGCACCCACATCTTCGACGCGGCGGCCTCCGTGGGGCTCACCGTGGACCAGACCAAGTACGGCGGTGGCGGGCACCTCTCCCTGGACGGCAAGACGGCGTTCGGCGGAAGCGTCGAGCTGTTCGTCGAGTCGATGCGGAAGTGGGAGACGGACTGGGAGGAGTGGAAGAGGACGTTCGGCGCCGCCCCGCGCGAGTCCGACACGGAGAACGCCCCCTGGACCGGCGACCTCCCCGACAACCCGCTGCCGGCGCTGCTGACGCTGCTCGACGAGATCCGCACCCGGGCACGGGCCGGAGAAACCGACCTGGCGAAGGCGATCCGCGACCTCCAGGCGCACCTGCGGGAGCTTCCCCTGCACGCCGACGCCAGCCGGCGACTGCGCGACAAGGTGCAGGAGCACCCCGGGGACCGACTGCACTACCAGGCCGTGAACCTCGAACACATGGGGGAGGACACTCCGGCGGACCAGCGCCGGGTCGAGTTCCGCGACATCCAGGCGCAGCGGGACTACGCCCAGCTCCTGACGGACCTGAGCTACCTCGGCCGCCTCCTGCAAGGAGTGCGGATGGAGGTCCAGATCGAGCAGGGGAACCGCCTGGCGGACCGCCACGCCCCCTGACCGGCAACCATGCCGGCGCGATGATCACCACCGGCCTCCGGCCGGCGCCTCTCCCCCCGTGGTTCCGCGTTCCCGGTCACGATCGGGAACGCGGAACCGCGTTCCGCGCCGGGTCAGGCTTCGGCCGGGGTGGGGGCGGTGAGGGGGGAGAAGGTCTGGCGGAGGTCGACGACGGTGGTCGGGCCCTTGACCCAGGCGAGCGGGGCGTGGTGCACCCGCACGCCGGCCGGGGGTCGGAGGAGTGCTTCGCCGGCCGTGTTCCGCGGCCACTCCACCGAGCCGGTGGCGGTGCGGGCCGGGACGAGCCAGTAGTCGCCCCGGGTGTAGGTGCCGCACGGGCGGAAGTACACCTGGACGCCGTCCTCCAGGTCCAGCCAGGTGCCCTCCTGGATCCTGAGGGCGCCGCCGTCCAGGGGCAGGGCGTCCCGGCCGCGGGGTGCCCGGTGGTCCCAGCGGCGCAGGAAGGGGTGGCGCTCCGCGGACCGGCCGACCTCGGGCGCCGGTTCGGCGGACAGCCGCACCCGGCGGCCCGGCAGGTCGATCTCCTCGACCTGGAGCAGGTCCGCGGCCTCGCCCCGGCTGACGTAGGCGCTGTCCGCGACCTCGACCCAGTCGCCGACGGAGAGGCCGAGCTTGTCGTCGTCGCCCAGCGAGGAGAGGTCGACCCAGACGCCCTCGATCGCGGCGACCGGCAGGACGACCGAGCCGTTCTCCCGGGACCACGTGAAGGTGGCGCCGCCCTCGGCGGATCGGCTCTCGGCCGACCCGCCCTCGGCCGAGCCGCCGCGGTGGACCTCGACCCGGTACAGCTGGTTCTCCGGGCCCCGGTAGGCGGCCTCGGGGTGGGTCAGGCACGGGTCCTCGCCCGCCCGTTCCGGACGCCGGGCGCGCGCGGCCAGCCGGGAGGCGGGCTGTTCCCGCGGCTCGGCCCACGCGTCGAAGGCCTCCCGCACCCGGGACACCCCGCCGTCCGGCACGTTCAGCTCCGCGGCGGGCAGGGCGAGCACCTGCCAGACGACCTTGGCCCTGGCCGCCGTGTCGGGCATCGCCGCGCCGAGCGCGACCTCGCGCAGTTCCGGGTCCTCGACGGCGGTGACGCTGCGCTCCCAGACCTTCAGGTAGACCAGGTACGGGAATTCGGCGGGCAGCCGGTCCTCGGGGCGGTCCTGGTCCCGGTAGGCGTCGGGCTGGTCCCAGTACGTCCAGACGGCGGGTTCCTGCCGGGCGGCGGCACTCCCGTCGTCGCCGCCGTCGCCGTCCCCGCCGTCGTCGGGCACGGCGGTGCCGGGCTCGGGCCGGTAGGCCTCGCACAGGATGCCGTCGACGTAGTACCGGCCGCCGCCGATCGTGAGGTCGTCCACCTCGTGGTTGCCGGGCACGTGGTCGATCGCGAATCCGGCCGCGCCGGCCGGTCCGCCGCGCCGGCCGATCAGGTCGGCGGCGAGCGTGCGCAGGTGGTAGCGCTCGATCGCGGCCTGCTCGTTGGCGTCGGCGTCGAGCTGGACCCGGCCCTGCTGGGTCAGCACGGCGGAGTAGTGCTTGCCGGGCCGGAAGGTCAGGCGCGAGAAGTCTGCGTGCACGGGGTCCCTCTCACAGTCAACGGTCGTCAGTCGGTGGGGAGTTGCTCAGGGGTCGGTCAGGTGGCGAAGAAGATCCCGGCGTCGGTGCCGGCCGGGGTGTACTCGGCCAGCCGTGCCCGCAGGTTGTCCTCGCGCTGGGGCTGGAACAGGTCGTGGAAGGCGCCGAGTTCGGAGCGGTCCTCGGCGCCGCGGGTGATCTCCGGCGCGCAGTCGGCGGCCGGCCGGCCGTACGCGGGCGTGCCGTACCGGAGGGAGGCGAACAGCGGGCGGACCCGCGCGGTCTCCACCTCGCGCAGCCGGGCGGCCTGCGCGGGGTCCAGTTCGCCGCGCTCGACCAGCTCGGTGACCGCCGAGCGCACCAGGTCGGGCTGGCACTCGTAGCGGCGCGGGGTGCGCGAGCCCGGGGGGACGTAGCAGAACCGCAGGCAGCCGAGCGAGCGGTGGGCCACCCGCATCCGCCCGGTGAAGACGCTGTCCTCGGCGAGCGGCACCGCGTGGGTGTGCACCTCGCCGACCACCGTGGAGCGGTGCGCGTGCAGCAGCGCGTGGGCGTGCTCGCAGTCGGGGCCGGCGAGGGCCGGCCGCCCGTGCCCGGTGGCGTCCAGGACGCTGTCGGCGAGGTGGACCTCCAGTGGGTCGTCGTCCACCTCGTCGCCGACGACCTGGATCGCGCCCAGGATGCTGCGCTCGATCCGGACGCAGGCCGTGGTGTGGTCCAGCACCAGGCTGGGCTCGTGCGGCGCGTGCGGTTCGCAGTGCGGTTCCAGCGACCAGCCCGGCACCAGGGTGCAGTGCCGCAGGGTGACGGAGGCCAGCGGCCCGGTGACGTTGACCCCGCGTCCGGTGATCAGCAGGCCGTCGAGGACCAGCCGCCCGCCCGGGCACACGCCCCGGACGTTGAGCGCGTCCGGCCGGTTGCTGTACCAGTCGAGCAGCCGGATCACCGGCCGGGCGCCCTCGGCGGCGCGCAGTTCGAGGCGGTCGTCGGCGCCCAGGTCGAAGTCCAGCTGCTCCTGGTAGGCGCCGCTGTGGGTGATCTCGATGACGGCGGAGTCGCCGGCGCTGCCGTCCTGCTGGTCGGCGCGCCACTGCTCGTAGGCGTCGTTGATCCGCTCGTACGGCCCGCCGGGGCCGACCGGGTAGACCGTCCGGTGGCGGGCCGCCGGGCGGTCGCGCGGGTACTCCCCGCCGCCGGTGTCGTCGCTGAACGCGTAGTGGTAGTCGACCTGGACGCCGCGGCGCGGGGCGGAGCGGGAGCCGAAGGCGATCCGGCCGAGCAGCGGGTCGACGGCGACCTGGCCGCGCCTGGGCCGGTACGTCCAGTCGGTCAGGTCGGCCACCGTGATCTCCGCGGGCGGGATCGGCTCCTGGGCGCCGTCGCGCCAGATGGCGAAGCTCCTGCCGGGCCCGTAGAGGTCGGGCAGGTGCTCGGCGAGCTGCCGGCGCCGGATCGGGGCCGGCACGTTGTCGGGCTCCGCGATGTGGGCCGCCGACGGCTCCGGCTCGGGCCGGGTGACCAACTGGGTGTCGTTGCCGAGGACGGAGAAGGTGAACAGGTTCCTGGCCCGGTCGATGCAGTAGGCCGGCGCGCGGGTGACGGAGTAGGGCTTCAGCCGCCAGACGTACAGGGCGACCCCGGCCGGGGTGTACCCGCCCGGGCGGCGGGTGGAGGCGGCCCGGCGGACGTCGACGGTGTGCGCCTGTTCGTCGAACGGCCCGCTGAGCAGGTCGAGTTCGGCGCCGCGCCGGACGTCGACCAGTCGGCCCCGGCCCAGCCGCCGGCGGTCGGCCGGCTCCTCGTCGGGGCGCAGCAGCCGCACCGGCTGGGTGGCGCCGAGCAGCCGGGAGAGTTCCACGGCCCGGGCCGGCCAGTCGGCGACGGAGGCGGAGAGCTCCTCCAGCAGGGCGAGCGTGCCCTTGCGCCGGCGGTGGGCGACGGTGTTCGCGACGTCCTGCCGCGGCGCCAGCCGGGCGGCGAGGCGGTCGCGGGCCGCGGCCCGGTCCGGGGAGGCGCCGCCGTGCAGGCCGGTGGCGAGCACCTCCTCGTAGCCGGGCAGGATCCGGTAGCCGACCAGGTCGCCGAGGTAGGCGACGGCCCAGTCGGCGGCGGTCTCCACGAACCAGTCCCGGTAGCCCTGGTCGATGCCGCCGCGGACGACGTCGACCTGTTCGGCGATGACGGCCAGCAGCGCGCGCAGCGGCTCGCCCTCGTCGGCGTCCCGCAGCCGGTGCCACCGCGGCAGCAGTTCCAGCAGCCCGTCCGGGTCCCGGCCGTCCCACTGCTCGGTCATGCGCGGATCTCCTTGAGGATCAACGTGTCGGGCAGGTTCGGTGACAGTACGGCGAGTCGGGCCGGGCGGATGCCGCGGAAGACCGTCAGCACCCGGCCGGGGGGCAGCGGGCGGGTGTCGGTGACGTCCGGGTTGAGGCGCAGCAGCTCCGCGACCGGAATGCCGTGCCGGGCGGCGACGTCGGTGAGCGTCTCCCCGGTGGACTCCCGTACCCGGTAGCGCTGTTCGTCGAAGTGGGCGAGGTGGGCGGGGACGGTCCGTTGTGGCGTGGCGAGCCGGTCGGCCAGCTGCTCCAGGCCCTCCGGGGTGATCCCGGCGGGTACGCCGGTGAAGGCGTCGACCTCGACCCGGTCGACGCCGGGGACGGCCTGGGCGACGGCCAGCACCTCGGACAGGTGGGCGCTCTGGCCGAGCCGGCGTCCGGCGAAGCCGAGCCGTTCGAGCAGGGCGCGGCGCAGCGCCGGTTCGACCACGTCCCAGGAGTGGTCCGGGTCGACCCGGACGCGCACCGCGACGATCAGCAGGACGAGTTCGCGCACCGCGACCTCGACGGGCAGCCGCGGGTCGCCGTAGGCGGCGAGCGAGGCCTGCAGGGCGCGGAGCAGGTCGGAGTCGGCGGCGAGCGGGATGTCGTCGATCCCGGCCACCGTGACGTGGACGAGCTCGCGCCGGCCGTCCGAGAGCCGGGTGGCGGAGGCACGCCCGATGCCGGCCCGGGAGCGGGTGAAGTCCTCGTAGTCGGGCACCGAGACCAGCCGGTCCAGGGCGGTGACGGCGAGCGGGACGGTGTGCCGGGCGAGGTCGGGGCCGTCCGGGCCGGCGCCGCCGGTGGCGGGCAGCGGGTTGACGACGGCGGAGACGCCGAGCGGGCGGGTGGTGAGCTGGGTGATCCGGCCGGCGCCGACGTTGCCCGCCTCGCCGATGCCGATCCGGTAGCGGGCGCGGACGTTCTCCCGCCCGGTGGGCAGGCGCGAACCGTGCACGCCGTCGCCGAAGGTGACGGTGGTGCGTCCGTCGGCGGCGGTCGCGGTGGCGTAGACCCGTTCGTCGGCGCCGCGCCCGGCGAGGCTGTCGACCTCGTGCCAGAGCACCCCGTCGACCCGGATCTCCAGGGTGCTCCGGGCGCCCCCGGGGGTGTCGGCGGCCAGCCAGGTGAGCGGCGACTGCCAGAGGGTGAAGCGCTGACCCGGGACGCCGGCGTCGCCGCTGCCGATGGCCTCGTCGCGGGTGGCGCCCTGGGTGGCGCGGACCACGTTGCCGAGGACCTGGACGGTGTCGCGGCGGTAGCGGTGGGCGAGGCGGGCGCTGAGCGTGATCGTGGTGCGGACGGTGTCCCCGGGCAGCCGCGGGTCGACGCCCTGCTCGACGCCGGCGATCATGGCGAGTTCGGTGCCCCGCACTCCGGTGCTGCCCGGGATGTCGGTCCGTTCGCCGCCGACCACGATCCACCGGCCGGGGGTCAACCCGTCGTAGAGCCGGGCGAGTTCGATCCGGTCGCCGTGGACGTCCTCGGTGACGGGCTCGTCGGCGAGGCGCAGCGACTCGCCGCGGGCGTACACGGTGGCGTCCCGGATGTCCGAGAGCTGGGTGTCCTTGTCGTCCAACCAGGGCTGCTGCAGGGACAGTTCGGTGACCTTGCCGGTGATGCCGAAGTCGGCGCGGGAGATCACCCGCACGTCGGTCACCCGGGTGATGACCTCGGCGAGGTCGCGGCTGCCGGGGATGCCGCCGTCGATGCCCTTGCGCGGGCGCTGGATCACCACCCAACTGCCGGGCGCGATCTGGTCGTACACGGCGTCGAGGGTGAGGACGGTGCCGGAGACGGGCTGCAGCTTGGTGGTGAACACCACCTCGACCGCGGGCGCCGTCTGGTCGGTGCCGGCGTAGCGGTGCAGCCGGACGTTCAGCTCGCCGGACTCGCCGGTCTGCTCCTGGCCCGGGTCGAGCAGGTGGTCGAGTGCGGGGCCGGGCCCGCCGTCGATCCGCACGTGGACGCGGCCGTCGGCCCGCGGGCGGGAGATGAAGACGGTGCGTTCGGGCAGCTTGGCCAGGAACCGGGCGCTGATGCCGGGTTCCGGGGCGGGGGCGGGCACGGCGGCGTGCGGGTCCGGCTGCGGAGGGTCGACGGTGGTCAGCGCGACCTGGCCGGGCCCGAACGGGAAGGTGTGGTCCCACGGCAGCGAGAAGCCGCTGTGCACCAGGCTGCCGGCCTCGACGTAGGTGAAGTCGGCGGTCTTCGGGACGGTGCCGGCGGTGTCGAAGGCGACCCGGACGCCGACCAGGGTGCTGCCGGAGAGCGGCCAGTCCACGTAGCGGTCGATCCGGCCGTCGTCGCCGAAGACGGGCTTGAGCGGTGCGGTGGCGCCGAACGGGGTGGCGACCACCCGCATCGCCTGGATCTCGTGCACGGCGAGCGGCGCCGTGAGGTCGACCTGCCGCCACGCGGGGTAGAGGCCCTCGCGCAGCCGGGGGTCGAGCGCGGACAGCAGTTGCGCGCCGAGGTCCGAGCCGGGCGCGAAGAGGCGCCGCGGGTCGCGGGCGAGGTCCCGGGCGCTGAGCGGGGGCCGGGTGGGGGCGGTGCGCAGCGCCGCCAGCAGCGGGCCGAGTCCGCGCAGCGCCGGGTCGGCGGCGCCGGGGGCGGGCTTCTCGGGGGCCTGCGCGGGCTCCAGCTGGTGGGCGCGGTCGCGCAGGCCGGCCAGTTCGTCGCCGAGGCGGCCGAACCAGGCGGCGACCGGCTGCTGGGCGCGGGCCAGTTCGGCGGCCTCGGCGGTCCGGACGATCACCGGGGCGAGCCGATCGGCGAAGTCGGCCGGAGTGCCCAGCGGGCCGTCCGGACGGTCGAGATCGGCGCGCAGCGGGGCCAGCACCTGGTCGTCGAAGTCCCGCAGGATCCGGCTGTGCCCGGGCCGGGGGTCGGGGGCGTCCTCGGAGACGGTGATCCAGGCCGCGAGTTCGGCGCGCAGGTCCTTGAGGGTGCGCAGGTCCCGGGGCAGTCCGATCACCGTGACGTCGTTCTCGCGGTCGAGCCGTACTTCGGGGACGAGCCGCAGCACCCGGTGGACCGGATCGGCGGCCTTGTCGGCGCTGAAGACGAACAGTAGCCGGTCGCCGGCCCTGATGTTGTTGGCGGTGCCGGCGGCGAACAGCTCGGCCCGTCCGCCGGGGTTCAGCAGGCCGGGCGTCAGCTGGTACGGGCGGCGGCGCAGTACGGCCAGTTCGTTCCAGGCCGCGCGGGCGGCGAGGTCCTCGGCGGTCTCGAAGGACTGCGGGTCCTCGCCGGGGCCGGGGACGCTCTGGCTGCGGGCACCGCGCGGGACGACCACGGTCGGGTCCTCGGCGGCGCGCGGGTCGTGGTCGAGGGTGTAGGCGAGGTAGGTGTCGGCGGCGACGCCGGGCCGGGGCCGGTGCCCGACCAGCCGGCCGAGCAGGGCGAGCGAGCCGTCCTCGGTGGCGGTGCGCAGGTAGCCCTCGTTGGCGATCCGCTCCGAGTAGAAGGTGAGCACGTCGGCGAGCACGGCCCAGGCGTCCAGCAGGGCGATCGCCGGGTCGTCCGGGGTTCGGACCGTCAGGTCGCGCAGCGCCGGGTGGGCGGGGCCGGACAGCCGCGCGAGCAGGCTGTCGAGGAAGTCCCCGTAGCGGCCGACGCGGTAGTCGAGGGCGTCCAGTCCGGGCGGGTTGAACAGCGCGGCCGGGGTCGCGGTGGCGGTGCCGGAGCAGCCGCAGGTGCACTGGCCGGTCATCGGCCGCCTCCGATCACGATCGAGAGCCGGCCGTGCTCCGGCCGGTCGGGGTCGTTGTCGCACTCGGCGATCTCCAGCGCGCCGAGCCGCAGCAGCCCGTCGGCCGGTTCGCCGTCGTCCCGGCCGAACTGCCGGCGCAGCCGGGTGACCTGCGCGTCGACCACGCCCGGCACGGCGGCGGCCGCCGCCACCAGACGGGAGGCGCGCACCGGGTCGCCGAAGTCCAGCGCGTCCGGGTGGAAGAAGCCGGGGCGGCCGTCCGGCCGGGTGCGGTTGCCCAGGACCCGCCGCAACTCGGCGAGGACGTGGCCGCGTTGGTGGCCGGCGGCGACGCAGACCCGCAGTTCGACGTCGAGCGGCACCAGCAGGGCGGGGCGGACGACCAGGTCGTGGCCGATCCGCCGGTACGCCTCCAGGCCGTCGCCGACCGCCTCCAGCAGGGCGGTGTCCGCGGTGGCCTGCCCGCGGGGTTCGACGGCGACGTGGACCTCCTGGACGCTGCCGGTCCAGCGGAGTTCGGCGGCGGCCCGCCGGACGCCGGGCAGCGCGGCGGCCAGCTCCGCGTAGTCGGCGGCGGTGACGGCGCGCAGCCGGGTGCGGCTCAGCGCGAGCGGGGCCGCCTGCCGGACCTCGTCGAGCGGTTCGGGCTCGGTGCCGCCGGTCGCGGGCATCGGGTTGCGGACCCGGAGCACCGCGTCCTGCGGCCGGGCGGCGGTGTCGGGGCGGGTGGTGTCGGTGCGGGTGGTGTCGGTGCGGGCGGTGCCGGGGCGCTCGGGGCAGGGCGGCTGCTCCCGGCAGACCACCAGGTGGTTGACGGCCTCCGCGCCCACGTTCCCGGCCGTGCCGTTGCCGATCCGGTACGAGACCCGCAGCTCCGTGCCGGGCCGCGGCGGCAGACCGTGGCGGCCGTCGCCGAAGCGCAGGGCGAGGCGGCCGTCGTCCTCCGGCTCGCCCACGAAGTTCCGGTCCCGCGGTCCGGCGGAGAGCAGGTCCCGGCGGGGTGTCCACTCCCGGTCCTCGGAGGTGGCCCGGACGCCGGGCAGCGCGGTGCGCGGGTCCTGGACGGTGATCCCGCTCGCCGGGCCGGCCAGGGCGGGGGTGTCGGGGGCGAGCCCGGCGGCGTACCGGGGGCCCCAGCTCTGGGCCACCTCCCAGACCGCGGGCGGCCCGAGCGGCACGCCGGAGCGGGCGCGCGCGATCAGCACGTCGAGGCGGCGCAGCTTGGCGGCGAGCAGCCGGGCGCGGCGGGCCAGCAGCTCGCGCAGCCCGGCGGCGGGCCGCTCGGCGAGGTTCAGCCCCTGGACCGTCCGGGCGCCGAACAGCACGGTCAGTTCGGCGAGTTCGGCGCGGGAGAGGTCGTCGCCGCGGCTCGCCCGGCGCCACAGCTCCTCCAGCCGCTGCCGGACGCGCTCGGGGACACCGGCGAGCAGGGCGGCCTGGCCGGCGCTGACGTGGGCGCGGTCCGGGTAGGGCACGGCCCGGGTGACCGGCGCCTGGTCCAGCACCGGGCGGAAGGGCCGCGGCAGGACGGGGTAGCGGGTCTGGTCGAGCAGCGTCTCCAGCGCCGCGGCCTGGGCGTCGGCGGTGGGCGGCTCGACGACCGCTCCCGAGCCGTCCCCGCCCTCGGCGCCGGAGCCGGGCGCGAGCCGGATGCTCAGCCCGGCCCGCAGCACCGCCGCCTCGCCGACCAGCGCGTACAGCTCGCGGACCTCCTCCGGGCCGAGCCTGCGGCCGGAGCGGGCCCGGTCGAGCAGCCCGTGGATCGCCTCGGCGGCGGGGCTGCCCTCCGCCCGGTCCGCGCAGCCGGAGCCGCCCGGCCCGCAGGGCGCCACCACGACCGGCTCCGGCGGCACCGGGAAGGTCTCGGGTGCCGCGCCGCAGAAGGTGAGGGTGCGGCCGTGGTCGACCAGGGCGACGTTGCCCCGGGCGACACTGACGTCGTCGATCGGCCCGCAGTCGCTCCCGCCGTGCGTGGAGAGGCAGACCGGGAAGGTGAGCGCGTCCTCGGGCGCCCAGGCGACCTCGACCACGGGCTGCCCGTACAGCTCGTCGACGAGACGGGTGACCTCGGTGAGGCGGACGGCCTGGCGGTGCGCGGGGTCGGCGTCGGCGGCGGCGCCGGTGCGCGGGCCGAGCACCTCCTCGATGACCAGCAGGTCGCCGGGGCGCAGCGCCAGGTGCCGGGTGCGGGCCTCCGGGCGGTCGGACGGGTGCCAGTCGTCGCGCAGGGTGGCGCCGGTCGCGCCGCGGGGCAGGACGCAGTCCTGGTCGCCCCAGGTCCAGAACCGGATGGTGTTGTGCGCGGGGCGCAGCTCCAGGTCCGTCCCGCCGAGCGGCTCGAACACCTCGACGGCGGCGGTGCGGCCGAGCGCGTCCAGCTCCTCGTCCGGGATCACCGTGGACAGGTCGGGGCGGTCCTGCGGGGCGAGCCGGCCGGTGTCGACGGCGGCGAAGCGGAAGGTGCCGCGCCGGAGGGTGAGCGGGCGGTCCGTCGACAGCGCGACGAACGCCCGGGCGTTGCAGCCCTCGTGCACGGTGTAGTCGATCAGCCGGGCGTGCCGGCGCACCGACACCCGGCGGCGGGCGGTGTCCAGGTAGGCCTCGGTGGCCACCGCGTCCTGCTGGTAGGAGAGTTGGTCGGCGGTGTAGGCGAGCAGCTCGACCAGGGCGATGCCGAGGTCGGGCAGGTGCCGCTCGGTCCAGCCGGGAGCGGTCAGGCTCATCCGGTCCAGCACGAGCCGCCGCAGGCTCTCGTAGTCGCGGGCGGTGTAGTCGATCACCGGGGCCGGACGGCGCGCGGACGGGCAGTCCTCCTCGGTGCGGCAGTCGTAGGGGGAGGGGCAGTCGGCGCCGAAGGAGAAGCCGGTGCTCGCGTACCTCGGGTCGAAGCCGGGGTACGGGCGGGTGCCCGGGCGGCCGTAGGCGTCCGCCTCGACGACGCTCAGCCGGTAGCGGGAGGTGTCGCCGGCCCGGTCGAGGGTGACCAGCATCCGGTCGTCCAGCTCCGGGTCGTCGGCGCGCTCGATGTCGACCGCGAGGGCGCGCAGGCCGGTGATCCGGCGGCCCCCGTCGACGCGGATGTTCTCCGGGCCCAGCTCGGCCGGCGCCCGGCCGAGGAACGTCACGTCCAGCGTGCGCCCGTCGTCGTCCGGTTCGGCGCCGTCCAGGCCCAGCAGGTGCGCCGCGCGCACGTCGGCGCGGCGCGGCTCCGTGCCGCACCGGGCCCCCGCGGACCGCCCGGTCGCCTCGGATCGGCCGGTCATGCCGCCACCCCGCCCTCGAACACGTCCTGCCGCGGCGAACCGGTGCGGCGCACCACGTACGCCAGCTCGACCCGCACCACGTTGTCCTCGCTCTCCACGTCGAGCGAGGCGACCTCGATCACGTCGCCGAGCCACCGCTGCAGCGCCGCCTGGACGGACAGCTGCAGGGTGGCCGCCAGCTCCGGGCTGTTCGGGGCGAAGACCAGGTCGAGCAGCCCGCAGCCGAAGTCCGGGTGCATGACCCGCTCGCCGGGGCTGGTGAACAGCAACTGCTCGATCAGGTCGCGCACGTGGTCGTCGTACCCGACCTCGGCGGTGCGCCCCCGGCTGTCGATCCGGAAGGGGAACGCGAGGTCCGTGCGCGCCGGTCCGGCGCCGGTCGCGGGGTACCCGGGGGCGGTCATGCGCCCACCTCGCCGCGCCCGGCAGGGGCGTTCGCCCGTGCGCGCCCTTCGACGGTCCGCCCGCTCATGCGCCCACCGCCCGCTGCTGGACGACGGTCACGACCGGCGCCCCCTGCGGCACCTGCTCGGCGCTCTGGCAGAGCCCGACGGCGGACTGCGGCAGCGCGGGGGAGCCGTTCACCCGGATCCGGGCGGACGGCACCACCCAGCGGATCGTGACGCAGGGCTGCGGCTTGCCGGCCACGGTGAACGGGCAGCCGGTCACGGTGTACGGGTCGGCGGTGGCGGTGACGGCCTGGCCGGCGACCAGCGCCCGGGCCTGGGCGGGCCGGGCGGTCGCCTGGCCGCCGTGCGGGCAGGTCACCGTCGCATTGACGTGCAGCAGATTTCCGGGCACGAGTCTCTCCCCCGTCAGGTCACGCTCAGGGCGTCCTGGTTGATGGAAACGGTGGCGCCGACGAGCGAGATCGAGGCGCCCTGGCCGTTGCTGATCCGGATGCCCGAGTCGTTGATCACGATCGAGGCCCCGCTCGGGGTGCGGAGGGTGATCCCGGTCGTCGGGTCGTCGGACAGGACGATCACCCGCCGCCCCGAGGTCTCCAGCACCGTGTTCGGCACGCCCGGCGGGCCGGTCGTCGCCTCCACCGGCACCTCCGAGGCGGAGCCGTACCAGCAGCCCGTCCAGATCGGGTAGCTCTGGTCGCCCTGCTCGAACTCCACCCACACGCCCGCCCCGACCGGCGGAACGGCGTAGTGCCCCATGCCCGGACCGGCCACCGGGAAGCACGGCATCGCCCAGGTCGACGCGACATCGCCCAGCACGTCGGGCACCTGGGCCTGGATGCGGCCGATCCCGAGCGGGTCGACGTTGTTCACCACCGTCCCCCGGAACTTGCCGAGGTAGCGGGTCGGTTCGGCCATGCTGGCAACTCCTGCCGGTCGGTCGGAGGTCGGGGCGGCTACGGGACGACGGCCGGTTGGAGGGCGATCAGGCCCTCGCGGGTCAGCGTGAAGTTCTGGGTGTACGAGCCGCGCCCGAGGTTGTGGGTCACGCTCTTGACGAAGTACAGGCCGTCGTAGGTGATCCCCGCCCCGCGGACGCCGACCAGCTCGCGCGGCCGCAGCACGCGCCCGTACCGCACGACGTCCAGTTGGCCGGAGCCCGTGACGGCGTCCGAGGAGGCCATCGCCTTCGCGAGGGTCTCGGCGACGGCCTGCGAGGAGTCCTTCTTCGCGGTGTCGGCGATGACCTTCTTCTTCAGCGCCGGCGCGGGCCGCAGCGCCAGCGGCGGGCGCAGGATGCTGACCTCCGGCACCGGCAGGACCGCGGACACCTTCGTCGCCGGGAGCTGGATGCGCGCCTCCGGCTCCTCCCGGGCGGTCCCGTCGAAGGCGAACGTCAGCTGGTCGACGTTGGACAGCGCGTCCATGTTCACGTTCAGCGCGTGCTGCGGGACGCCCAGCCGGTTCTCCGGCCCCCAGTAGGCGCGGCTCATCCCCGGGACGGGGCCGGGGTCGAGGTAGAACACGTACCCGTTGGCCTTCGCCAGCTCGTTGACGTACCCGAGGTCCGTGCCCTTCTGGAAGTCGATCCGCCGGGTGGGCATCGGCGTCTGCGGCACCAGCTCGGGGATCACCAGCGGGACGATGCCGTACTGCCCGTACTTCGCGATGATCGCGGCGACCCGGGCCGCCGGGGACATCGCGGGGAACGGCACGCCCGCCTGCTCCTCCAGGTCCATCAGCACCGTCAGGTCCTCGCCGGTCACGGTGAGCGTGGACTGCCCGGGCTGGTTGCTGATACCGACCTCCTGGCGGATGATCACCCCGTCCATCAGCACGGTCGGCGTACCGGTCACGGTCGCCGTCAGCACCACCCTGATCTTCGGGTCGAAGAAGCCGCCCGGCAGCAGCGCGGTGTTGATCAGCCCCTGCTTGGACAGGTCGAAGGCCAGCTGGAACCCGCTGCGCTGCCCGGACGCCACCGTGACCTGCGCCGACAGCAGCGCGTCCGTCACCGGCTGCGGCACCGGCACCGGCAACTGCGGGCCCATCAGCAGGCTCAAGTGGATCGACCCGACCGGCCCGGCCCCCGTCACCGCCGCGAGATCAGGCATTCCCCACCCCCGGCACCGCACCGGGCAGCGCCACCACCAGCCGCCGGCCCGGCGTCGCCGTCAACTCCCGCGGATCGAGCACCGGGTTGGCATCGGCGATCCGCCACCACTGGTCGGCGCTGCCCAGGTAGCGGTAGGCCAGCAGATCCGGGCGGTCACCGGCGCCGACCGTGTGCTCGGCGAGCGGAGTCAGACCGTCCGCGCTCGGCAGCAACCGCCGCCTCAGGTAGGGCACCTGGCGTCCGTCCGCTTCCGTGTGCAACGCGACCGGAACGCCGTGGTACCGGCTGGTCAACGGATACGGCGAAGCCGCGGGCAGCGCGTTCAACGCGTTGTCGATGGTCATCGGATTCCCCCTCCCAGGCCGAGCGCCCCCAGCCGACCGCCCGCCGCGGCGCCGACCAGACGCTCCTTCTGCGCCAGATGCGCGAGGTACAGCTCGGCGCCAGGGTGGCCGGTCGGCAGATCGGTCACGGTCAGCACCCGCAGACCGATCGCGACGGCGGCCCTGATCGGATTGAGCTCGGTGTCGAACGCCTCTTCGGTGATGGTCAGTTCCGTCAGCCGCACGGGCAGGATCCGCTTGCTGCCCCAGGTGAACAGGGTCAGCGGCGCCTCGATCGGTGTGATCTCCAGCGTGCCCGACGCGGCCAGCCCCTGATTGGCCCTCAGCCGGTCGCTCGCCGGCTGCACCAGCAACTCCAGCGTGGCCAGCTGCGGATGGATCCCGTTCGGCGCCGGCACCTCCAACTGGTCCGTCGCGTCCAGCTCCGCCGTGAACTTCCACGTCTCCACGGCCGGCCCCTTCAGCCGCAACGCCTCCGTCCGGTCCCCACTCCCGTCCGCCCCCGCCGCCTGCGGCGCCAACGACCGCTCCAGACTCTCCGGATTGAACTGCAGCACCACCACCCGCTGCGCCGTCCCCCGCTGCGCGTCCACGACCACCAGCCCGGCCCGCACGGGCTTGGGCACGTCCGCGTATCGAGTCACCTGTCCCCCTGCCCCGGTTCCGGAACCTCGGCGCGCAGAAGGTCCCGCACTGTCGGAGCCGGGAACGGGGCGTCTTCCGGCCAGGTCGCGACGACCCGCTCGACCAGGGCACGGTGCGTGGGCAGGTGTCGTGTGGCCAGGATGAGTGCCGCGTGCGCCTGGAGCCGGAAGTCGGCAAGCTCGATGGCCCGGGCCGCGACGCGAGCGGCTTCCGTCGAGTGCGCATTGGCGAAGGCCATGAGCGCTCGCAAACGCTCCGCCGGCGAGTTGGAGGTGTCGAAGAGGACATCGGCGAGCGCGTCGACCAAGTCCTGATCAAGAGTGGCGGACTCCTCCAGGACCGTACCGGCGACGAGGGCCGCGGCCTCCATGGAGTTGGCGGTGGTGGCCTGTCGTAGGGCGGAGGCGACAAGGCCCGAGTCCTCGGGACAGGCCAGGTTCAGCATGGCGAGGAGAGCGCTGGCATGATCTGCGCCGTCGTACTCCGCGCCGGTCCTGCTGGCCGGAGCAGGGGGCGAACCAAGGATTTTCCGGGCGCGATCCAGAACTTCCGAGGAGTCCTCGGCGAACGGGTTCTCCATGCCGTATCGACCGGTCGAGTCGGCGTGGTGGAAGTGATCGAGTGCGATTCCGACGGCGACGGTGTCTCCGCTTCTGAGGAGCGTTCGGAAGGAGTCTCGGTCGCTCCGGCGGTCGCCCGTTCCGGATGCCAGTTTGATGCGCGCCCCGTTGAGCTCAGAATCGTTGAGCTCGCATCCCCACCAGTGATAGCTGTCAAATGGCATTGCCATTTTCTCCTTTACTTCGGCTCAAAGTACTGGACGAGTGCTTTCGGCGGGATCCGGTCCTTGATCAATACTTCCTGGGTCCGGACGACATCCTGGAGGGCCTGTTTCGTCGAGTCGGTCCCGGGATGGCTTAGACCCCATTCATCCTGACCCTTTTTCGTGGTCAGGTCGTAGATGTCCTTGCTGGGGACGTAGAAGAGGTCGATCCTCACCCATCCGTACTCGCCGCCGAGGGGTTCCCCCTGCGGGTTGGTGATGGTTGGCTTCGCGTTCTTCGTCGTAGAGATGAAGGGTGTGTTCTTCTTTCCGACCACATGTGCGGGAATATCGGTCGGTGCTTTGGGGTCCCTGGCCGTCAGGCCTACTTCCCCCTTCTTGCTGTTGGCGTTCTTGGCCTCGGGCAGATCCTTCTTCGCTATGTTCCGTGTCACGAATCGAGGGACGTGCTGGCCGGCTGAATCCAGTACGAACTCCGCTCCGCGGTCGTCCTGGAACAGTTTTTGTCCGCCCTCTTTCCTGATCTCCCGATAGGTCTTCCCCCTGCGAAACTGTCCGATGGAGATCGTCGGAATCTTGTGTTCGGACCCCCGATCATAGAGGAGTATGGCGGATTCCGGGTCCTGGCCGTAGGGGGCCCTGTCCTCCAGCCAACGCATCCTGCTCGGGAGGCCGTCGTCCCGGGTCTTGGCCGGCTTCTGCCCTTTTCCGCTCCTTGCGCCCTTGGCCCCCTTGCCCGATTTGCTTCCCTTTGCGGCCTGGCTGAGCTTCGCGACGACCTCGGCGCAGATGGCCTTCACCTCGGCGAGGCGCTGTGCCTTTCGACCGCCGAACGCTTCCTGGATCGCTCGCCGCAACTCATTCGTGGCGTTGTCCTCCGACCCGAGGGCGAACATCTCGAAGTGTGCTTCCGTGACGGTCAGCTCGGGATTCAGCGCCGCTATGAGCTGGAATTCCTCGGCCCCGACCGGTGCGAGGCTCGTCAGACGGTTCCAGGCGCGCATGGCGCGGAGCACAGCGTTGAACACCGTCTCCAGGAGTCCTCGTCTCAGCAGGCGCTGGATCCGCGGCTTGATCCTGGCCACGATCAGGTCCAGACGTTGCTTCTTCGCCTCCGGGGAGTTCTCCCGCTTGTGGCGTTCGGCGCGTTGCTGCTGTCGCTTCCGGTGCCAGTCGCGCAGGCGGTCGCGTTGTTTGCGGTAGGTGTCGCGGATGCGGTGGGCGCCGTTGGTGAGGGCGCGGCCGAGTTTGCTGTTGCGGAGTTTGCGGCCGAGGGTGTGGGCGGCGACGCGGACGCGGTTGAGGACCGCTTTGACGGTCTGGCGGGAGCGGTTGAGGGCGCGGCCGACGGTCGAGGTGGGGCGGCGGAGCGGGGTGGCCTTGGGGTGGGTGACCTCGCGGCGCGGGCGTCCGGTGGTGGTCTGCGGGCGGTGCTCGGCGCTGCGGACGGTGTGCCGGGCGGGGCCGGTGCGCGCGGGGCGGCCGCGGGTGGGGGAGGGGCGTCGGCGCAGGGCCCGGGTGGCCCGGCGCAGGCCGTCCCGGGCCTTGTTGACGGCCCGTCCGGCTGCCTTGCGGGTGCCCCGGCCGGCTTTGGCGAGGCCTTTGAGGATCTTCTGGGCGATGCCCTTGAGCTTGGTGCCGACGGCTTTGCCGGCCGCTTTGAGCTTGCTGAGCAGGAAGTTGGAGATGAAGTCGAGCAGTGCGACCACGCCTGCCGCGACGGCTTCGGCGAAGAGGCACGCGGCCGGCCCGGCTTTGACGGCCTTGAGGAAGGTGACGAATTTCCCGATCGCCGCGATGATCTTGCTGATGGTGTTCCAGGCGGCCATGAGGCCCTGGATGATCGTCATGATGGCGCCGGCCGCCGGCACGATCATCGAGACCAGCTTCTCGACGACGATCGAGACGATCATTCCGGGCAGTGCGGCCACGATCGCCTGCCAGGCCATCCGCCCGATCTGGGCCATCGAGATGCAGCCCTTGACCAGGACGTTGACGATGGTGGAGGTCAGGCCGACGACCGACTCGACCTTCTCGTCGAACCAGGTCCGCACCGCGCTCTTGACGGCGCCCCACAGGTGGTGCTGGATGCCGTCGACCGCGGCGGTGCCGAGCTTCTTCAGCCACCCGCCCGGGTCGGGGGCGATGTCGCCGATCAGGGCCGCGAATTCGCCGAAGACCGCGATCGCCTTCTGCACGAAGTCGATGGCGTCCATGACGGCCTTGCGGACGGCTTCGATGGCGGCCTTGAGCCCTGCCTCCAGCGCGTCCAGCAGCGCGTTCAGCCCGGCGGCCAGGGCGTCGAGGAGTCTGTTGACGGCGTTCTTGAGCTTGTCGGCCCACTCGTTGACCTTGGCGACGGCCTTGTCGCGCCACTCCTCGATCTTCCTGCGGAACCTGTCCCGCAGTTCGGGGAAGGCCGCCAGCAGGACGTCGCAGATCTTGATCAGCGCGTCCGCGAGCTTGTTGATCAGGTCGACGGCGAACTTCCGGGCCTGGTCGATCGCCCAGTTCGCGAACTTCCGGAAGCCGTCGATGATGTCGTTGATCAGGCCGCGGAAGAAGTCGAAGACCTTGGTGACGGCCTCGACCAGCGCGTCGAAGGCCGCTTTGACCTTGGACTTGACCCAGCCCCACCAGCCTTCGGACTCCTCCTTCTTGCGGTCCTTCTCCTTCTGGGCCTTCTCCTCGGCCTCCTTCCGCTTGTCCTGGATCTTCTGGTTGTCCTGCCGCTGCCGCTCCTGGACGTCCCGGTCCGTTCCGGTGCGCTTCCTGTCGATCTCGCCGGTCTTGTCCTTGTGTTCGGCGTCGGCGTCCTGGTCCGCGCCGGTGACCTTCTGGTCCTGTTCGGTGCGCCACTGCTCGCGTTCGGCCGTGACCTTGTCCGCCGCGTCGCCCCGTTCCCCGGCCTGGGCCCGGGCGTTGTCGGCGACCGCCTGGTCGATCTCGGCCTGGTTCTGCCGGCGGGCGTCGGCCTCGCCCTGCTTCTGCTTCGCCTGTTCGGTGCCCAGCCGGCCCTGGCCCTCGCCGACGGCGGCCTGGATCTGCGGTCCGCGCTCCTGCTGGGTGACGATGCCGATGCCCGGCTCGGCGTCGACGGCGCGTCCGGGGCCTGCGCCTGCCGGCCGGCCGCCGCCCCCGGGGACGGAGGCGGTGAGGGTCTCCTGCGGCACGTCCGGGTAGATCCGGTCCTCGCCCATCGGCTTGGCGGCGTCGTCCCGGCCGACGCCGAGGATCCTGGTGGAGCTGTCCTTGAGCTTCGCCGTCTGCCGGTCGGTGCGCGCCGGGTCGCTCTCGCCGGTCAGTTCGACGGCGGGTGCCCGGCCGACGGTGGTGTTGAGCGCAGGGTCGGTGGAGGGTACGCCGTCGACGGCGACCTGGGCCTGCTGCACCTCCTGCGCCGAGACCTGGTTGCCCGCGTCGTCGGCGACGTGCGGATCGGCGACCCGGTCGCCGGGGTTGCGGCCCTCGACCTTCTTCCGGTCGGCCTGCTGCTGCCCGCCGTCCGCGCCCTCCGGGCCGACCCGTTCCAGCCGCTCCGTCACCGCCTCGGCGGGCGGCGCGGCCTCCGGCGGGCCGGAGCTGGTCCGCGGGGCCCCGGACGGGCGCCGGACGGCCGGTGGGGCGCCCTGGAGCCGGGCGTGCTGCTCGCCGACCGTACGGTCCACCGAGCCGTCCACGCCGTCCAGGGTGGCGGCCATCTGATCGGGCGGCAGGCTCGCGGCGGTGGCGAGGGCGGCCTGCGGGTCCTGGCCGGAGACGTCGGGCGGGGCGGGTTTCTCCTGCTGCCGCGCGGGGGCCGCGCCCGCGGGCCCGCCCGCGCAGCCGCCGCCGGCCGTGTCCGGCTCCGCCTCGGTGGTGGGTTGCGGGGGGCCCGCGCAGGCGCCGCCGCCGGCCTCCAGGGAGGCGTCCGCGGCGGGCCGGTCGGCGAGCCCGGCCGGTGTGTCGGCCTGCTCGTCGGCCGGACCGGGCCCGGCGGTGGACGGTGCGACGCCGGGCGTGCCGGCCGGGCCGTCGGTGGTGCCGTCCGGGGCCTCGCCGCCGACCGGTCCGGCCGTGGCGGGGGTGGCGGCGCCGGCGTGCTCCGGGAGGTCCGGTTCGTTCGGCTCGGGTGCGGCCGCGGGTCCGGGCTGCCGGACGTCCCCGGCCGGGGCCTCCTCGGGTGCCCGCGGCTCCGGGGCGGCGGCCTCGACGGGTTCGGCGGCCGGTTCCCGGCCCTGGGCCGGATCGGGGCCGACCTCCTGCTCGACCGGCCGGTCCGGCTGGAGGTCGCGGCTGCCGCGGTCCTCGGTGTCCTCGGCCTCCGGGGAGGCCGGCGGTGCGGCGGCCTCGGCCCGGTCCGGGGCGGGCCGGACGGGCTCGGGCGCCGCCTCCTCGTCGTTCTCCGGCCGGTTCTCCCGTTCCTCCTGGACCTTCTCGGCCTTGGTCGCGGGCGGTTCGGGGAACGCGGGTGCCTCGGCGGCCGCGGCGCCCGCCGTCGGCGGGGCCTGGTCGAGGGTCGGGACGGCGGACACGTCGAGGTCCGTGGCGGGCAGGAAGTCCGTGGGCCCGAGCTCCTGGTCGGCGGCGGTGGCCGGCGGCCGCTCCTGGTCGGTGGCGGGGGCGTCGCGGACCTCGGCGTCCGCGTCGGGCTCCAGGCCCAACGGCCTTTCCTCGTCCCGGCTTTCGTCCTGCGCGTGGTCGTCCTCCGCGAGTCCGTGCCGGGTGAGCGGGCTGTCCGGGGCCTGCGCGACGGCGTCCAGGCGCTCGGGCCGCACCGGCGCGGGCTGCGGCGCCGCGGCGGCGGGCTCCTGCGGTCGGGTGCCGGCCGAGGGCTGGACGGCGGCCTCCGGCTGCCCGGGCTGTCCGGTCTCGGGCGTGCCGGTGACGGCGGCGGCCTCCTCCGTCGCCGCGGGCGCGGTGGCGCCGGCTTCGGTGGGTGCCGCGGCTGCCTCCGGGGCGGCGGCCTCGGGCGCGGCCCTTTCGGCCCCGGGCTGCCCGGCCGGCTGCTGGGCCTGCGGGGCCTGCTGTTCGTCCCGCTGCCCGGTGCGGTCCCCGTCGCCGTCCTTTCCGTCCTCGGCGTCCTTTCCGCCCTTGCCGTCCTTGGCGTCCTTGGTGTCCTTGTCGTTCTCGCCGTGCGCGGTGTCCTCGGTGTCCTCGGTGTCCTGCCGGTCCGTGGTGCTGTCGGTGTCCCCGCCGTTCTCGCCATCCCGGCCCCCGCGGTGCTTGCGCCGCCGCTTCGGGCCGTCCGGCCGCTCGGCCTCCTCGTCCGCCCGCCGGTCCTGCTCATCGGTCGGGGAGCCGTGCTGCGGCCCGTCGTCGCGCTCGCGTTCGTCGCCGGTCCGCTCGGCCGCGCCGGTGACGGGTTCGGGCGTCAGTGCGCCGTCCGCGTCGGCCGGGCGGTGTTCGGCGTCCTCGACCAGTTCCAGCACCCGGGTGTGGTCCGAGGAGGGCATCCGGTCTGCCAGCCGGTCGAGTACGGAGGCCTGCAACTCCGGCGCGAAGCGTGCTAGTTGGAGACGGACTCGGCCGGAGGAGTCGGTCGGGTCGCCGCGCAGCGAGCGCAGGATGCCGGCCGCCAGCCGCTCGACCAGGGTGGCCGGGTCGAGCCGTTCGGTGCGGAACCGGTCGGCGTCGACGGTCGCGTAGCGCAGCCAGCCCGGGGTGGCGCTCGGCGTCACCGCCGCCGGACCGCCGTCGCGCGCGCCGCGCTCGGCCTCCCGTTCGACCGGGTCCTGCGGCAGGCTGACCGCGCCCAGGTCACGGCCGGCCCGCAGGGCTCCGAGCGGGTTCGGGGCCTGGACGGTGTGCAGCAGCTCGTGGGCGAGCAGCCGTCGGCCGTCCTCGGCGGCCGGGCGGTACTTGCCCTCGCCGAAGAAGAGGTCCGGGCCGACGGCGACGGCGTCCGCGCCGATCAGCTCGGTCAGCGTGGCGGAGTCCCGGTCGGTGTGCACCCGGACCCGGCTGAGGTCGTGTCCGAGCCGCGCCTCCAGCTCCCGGCGCACGCCCGGGTCGAGCGGCTGGCCGGCGCCGGAGACGATCTCCTTCGGTTCGGGCGTCCGGGCCTTCGGCACCCGCGTCCTGCGGCGGGCGGCGTCCTGCCTGGCGTCGGGGGCGGAGTCCTTCGCGCCGGCGGCGAGTCGCGTCATGTCCACCTCCGCTCCGGTGGCCGGCCGGCGCGCGCTCGCGGCCGGCCACCGCCGGACAGCCCGGCGTGCACGGCGCGGGCGAGCGCCTCGCCGAGCCGCCGGGGCGAGGCGTCGGCGGGCAGCGGCGGCAGCCCGGCGAGCAGGTCGAGCGCGCGGTCCCCGCCGGTGGCGAGGGGGACGCCGCGCGCCTCGACCAGGCGGGTCAGCTCGGCCCGGAACGCGGCCGTCAGCCGGTCGTGGTCGAGGTGCGCGAAGCCGTCGAGGACCAGCTCGCCGATCTCCACCTCTATCCGGCCGGGGCGCCGCGGTCCGGCCCCGCCGCTCCCGGCCCAGCCGGGCGCGCTCCCGCTCCCGGCTCCGCTGCGTCCGGCCCCGCCGCTCCCGGCCCCGCCGGTCCCGTTCCCGCCGGTCCCGTTCCCGGGCCGCTCGGTCAGGTCCATCCGCCCACCTCCGAGGGCGTCAGCGAGCGCTCCAGCTTCAGGTACTCGGTGCGCGCGGCGGCCAGCAGGTGCCGCATCTGCATCGGCCGGTCCTCGTCGGCGGCCAGGAAGGCGGCGGAGAGGGCGATGTTGCGGATGGAGCCGCCGGCCACGGTGAGCTGGGCGAGCCGCTCCGGGTCGAGGCCCTCGCTGGGGGTCTGCTTCGGGATGACCCGCCGCCAGATCTCGGCGCGCTCCGGTATGCCGGGGAACGGGAAGTCGACCACGAACCGGATCCGCCGCATGAACGCCGGGTCCAGCGCCTTCTTCATGTTGGTGGTGAGAACGGCCAGGCCCCGGTAGGCCTCCATCCGCATCAGCAGGTAGCTGACCTCCAGGTTGGCGTAGCGGTCGTGGCTGTCCTTGATCTCGCTGCGTTTGCCGAACAGCGCGTCGGCCTCGTCGAACAGCAGCAGCGCGCCGCCGCGTTCGGCCGCGTCGAAGACCCGTCGGAGGTTCTTCTCGGTCTCCCCGATGTACTTGCTGACGACCTGGGAGAGGTCGATGACGAACAGGTCGACGCCGAGCTGCCCGGCCACGACTTCGGCCGCCAGGGTCTTCCCGGTTCCGGAGCCGCCGGCGAACAGCGCGGTGACGCCGAGGCCGCGGCGCAGCACCGACTCGAAGCCCCACTCCTGGTAGACCGTGCCGCGCCGGCGGACGTGGGCGACGATCTCGCGCAGGGTCGCGCGCTGGCGCTCCTCCAGGACCAGGTCCTCCCAGCCGGCGCGCGGTTCGACCCGGCGCCCCAGCTCGTCCAGGGACATCCGGGCCTCCACGAGTCCGGCGTTCCAGGCCAGCGGGCTGACGGCCCGGCCGTCCTCGGCGGCCCGCCGGGCCGTCGCCGCGGCCGAGCGGATCACGTGCCCGGGCAGCGAGAACTGGGCTGCCAGCGCGCGGAGTTCACCTTCGGTGATGCCCGGCGCGCCGTCCAGGGCCGCGGTCCAGATCGCCAGCTGCTCCTCGGGGCCGAGCGGGGGTACGGTCACCCGGGTGCGGTCCGGGGCCCCGGCCGGCGGGGGTTCGTCGCCGGACACGACCAGGGGCACGGCCAGGCTCGCGAGGAAGGACTCGGTGGCGTTCGGGGCGTGCGGGCGTTCCCGGCCCGGCTCTCCGTTCTCGACCAGCAGGGCGGCGGGGACCAGGATCGCCTCCCGCTGCCACAGCCGGGCGAGTCGCTCGCGTTCGGCGGGGTCGGTGGGCAGGTCCTCGCGGTGCGCGGCGTACAGACCGAGTCCGGCGCGGTGGGCGGCGGCGGCCGCGATCTCCCAGCGGGTCCGGCGGTCGGCGCCGGTGAGTTCGGCGTGCGGTGGGCCGGCCGGATCGGTCTCGGTCCAGCCCCGGGCGAGTTCGGCGGCGCACCGTTCGTGCGGTTCGGGGAGGTCGCCGGGCGGCCCGACCGGGGTGAGCAGGCCGTGCAGGCGCACGTCCAGGTAGGGCACCCCGACCAGGAAGTGCAGCACCCGTTCGTCGGTCCGCAGCCGGGTGGTGGTGAGCGCGGTCTCGTCGTCGAGTTCGACGAGCCGGAAGCGGCGCAGTGGGCCGACCGGGGTGAGCGCGCTCCAGTGCGGCTGGTCCAGGGCGGCGAGGGCGAGCGAGAAGGTCGGGTAGGCGCGTGCCGGGTCGCCGCCCGCCGCGGCGCACCGGGCGGCGGCGGTGGGGTCGACCTCGGGGGCGGCGGCGAGGACGAGGACGTCACGCTCGAACGGGGTGAGCCCGAAGGAGGCGGTGAGCACGTCCAGGGCGGTGGCGGGCGTCCGGCGTGCGCTCCGGCGGGCGGCGGCTGCGGGCGCGGGCGCGGGCTCGGTACCGCTGGACGGTGTGGCCTCGGGACCGGTGGACGGCGTGGCTCCGGCACCGGGGGAGGGCCCGTCGGTGCGGCCGGCCGCGTGCGCGTCGACCCGTGCGAGCACGGTGGCGACCGCGGCCGACAGCGACTGCCGGTGCGGTTCGTCCACCGGGCCGGCGCGGCCCTGCCTTCGGCGCGTGCTCATCTCTCCCCCGTCCTGCGGTCAGTGCGCCAGGTCCACGACGGGGCCGGTGAAGGTCCCGTCGGCGGACACCGTCAACTCGCTCGGCACGCCGTCCACCTGGACCCGCACCAGGTACGCCGTGGGGCGTACGCCGACGACCGGCACCCGGACCTCGAACGGGCCGGGCCGCGGCCCGGCGGGCGCGCGGAACTGGTGGCTCGCCCCGGGCCGGCCGGCGGGCGGGCGCAGCTCGTCCAGCAGCAGCAGGACCTGCTGGTCGTCCCGGAGCGGCAGGTCCAGCCGGACGTCCAGCCGGGCGGACACCCCGGCCGGTCCGTCGGCGCGGTCCGCGGTGCCGATCGGCGCGACGATCCGCGGCTGCCGGGCGAAGGTCTGCGCGTTGGACTCCACGGCGAGGTGCTCGGCGGCGGGCCGGCCGTCCAGCGCCAGGCCGTGCAGCACCTGTACCCGGTACACCCCGGGCGGCAGGTCCTCCGGGACGGCGACCACCAGGCGGTCGTCCCGGACGCCGTCCGCGGGGACGGGCACCCGCCGCTCGCCCAGCCGGGCCACGACGAGGTCCGCGCGCAGGCCGGAGCCCTCCAGCACCAGCTCCCGGTCCGCGGGCACCGGCCCCTCGCCGGGGGCGTCCGGGGATCCGGCCGGCCGGGAGAGCACCCGGTCGAGGACCGGGCCGCGGGACGGCAGGGCGCGTACGGTGCGGCGCAGTACCGGCTTGCCGGCCACCGGGTCGTCCCGGCCCTCCACCAGGACGGCGGTGGCCTGGTAGGTCACCGACAGCGCGTACGGCGTCTGGAGCAGGGTGCTCCACAGCTTGGACAGCTCTTCGAGGTCCATCGGCGTGGGCGTGAAGCGCACCCGCTGCGGCGAGGCGGCGAGGTCGGCCCCCAGCAGGTACGGCTGGGCGGCCGCCTCCTCGATCAACTGCCGTGACAGGACGGGCTGTTCGGCGAGCGCCCGGACCACGCAGCCGAGCAGCCGCTGGCCGACCAGCTGGGACTCCTCGCCGAAGCAGCTGATCAGGTAGTGCAGGTCGAGGGCGGCGGTCGGCCGGTTCAGCACGGTGCCGTCCGCCGCGCGGGTGGGCGCGTCACGGTTGCGCAGCGCCGGGTTGGGCGTGACCTGGTAGAGGAAGACGGTGATGGCCGGGTCGGCCGGCGGCTCGGTCGGCGGCTTGCGGGTGCCGACCTCGACCGCGAACGGGATGTCGGGCGAGAGCGAGCGGCTGATGAGCAGTCGCAGCGCCTCGCTCACGGTCGCGATCGCGAGGTGGTTACTCACCGGCCCGCCCCCGCCCGGTCACGAGGGGTCCCGGTCGAGGTAGCGGTCCAGGCCGAGGGCCGGGGCCGGGCGGGCCGCCGCCGTCCCGCGCGGGACGGCCGGGGCGGCGGGGGCGCGTTCGGCGGCCCGGACCTCGACCCGCCCGATCCGGACCCGCACCACCCGCTCGGCCGGCCGCTGGCGGCCGCGGGCCGCGGTCCCGGGAGTCCGCCCGGGGGAGGCCGCGGCGGCGGCCCGCCGTGCGGAGGCCGGTGCGAGGGCCGGGTGCGCCGGCGCGGCCGGAGCCCCCTCGGGCCGTTCGGGCGCGGCCGCCCGGGACGGTGTGCCGACGGGCACCGCGGCGAGGGGCGGGGGAGCGGCCGGTGCGGCGGCCCGCACCGGCGTCACCGGTGCGGCGGCGATCGGCGGTGCGACCAGCAGCGGCGTGCGCGGCGGCGGGACGGCCGGCGCGGCCGTCGGCCGGTCATCGCGGACGGCCGCCCGGGGCGTCGGCCCGGCCGCCGCCGGGCGCGGTGCCGTCACCGGCCGGGGGAGCGGGGCGGGTACGGGTGGCCCGCCCCTCGGCTCCGGCGCGGCCGACTCCTCGTCGACGGCCGGCCGGCCCGGCCCGAGCGCGTCGATCCGTTCGAACGGCCCGGGCAGGCGCGGGCGCACCCGTACCCCGGCCGGGGCCGGGTCCGGATCGCCTTTCGCCACCAGGCGGTCGAAGTGGTCAGGCATCTGCACACAGCTCCAGGTAGTAGCGGCGCCGCAGCGGGCTGAGCGCCAGGATCTCCGTCTCGCTCCAGCCGTAGGCGGAGGCCAGGACGTGGACGTCGAGCAGGGTCGCGCGCGCCCAGTCGTCGAGCTCCTCCCAGAGGTAGGAGGCGATGTCCAGCTCGGCGAGGGCGGGCCGGTCGCACTCGGGGCAGCGGAGGTTCAGCCGGACGTCCGCGCACGGGTCGGCGGCGGCCGCGGCCTCGGCCAGCCGCCGCTGGACGGGTTCGGGGAGCTGCCGGGCGGCCACCGGCTCCCCGTCGTGCTCGGCGTCCAGGACGCACCGCTCCAGCAGGACGTCCCTGGCCCGGCCCGCGGGGGCCCGTTCGGCGGCGGCGAGGTCCCCGGGGGTGGGCAGTCGGAAGCCGACCCGCCAGCCGTCCAGCTCCACCCGCAGCGGGCCGGTGGCCGGCCGCGCCGTGCCGACCAGCTGCCCGGCGTCGAAGGCGAACTCCATCTCCTCCGCGCAGTCCGGGCAGCCGAGCCGTACGTCGAGCCGCTGGCCGAACAACTCGGCGCGCAGGCCGAAGAGTTCGGCGGCCTGCTCGCCGAGCGGCACGCCCAGCAGCTCCTCCGCCCCGACGCCCGGCCGGGCGACGGTGTGCAGCAGCAGGGCCCGCCCGGTGCGGCCGGCCGCGAGACCGGCCTCCCAGGTGGCCAACAGGGCCTCCGCCCCGGCGGGTTCCATCGGTCGGCCGCTCAGGCCGGCTGCTGGAACGACGGCTCTTCGGGCTCGGGCGTCTCCTCGTCCCGCTCCCAGCCCTCCACCTCCAGTTTGAGGCTCTGGATCGCCACCGCGTTGGCGTTGGCGTCCAGTTCGCCGAGCACCTGGTACTCGCTCGGCCACGCGCGGTACAGCTTGTGGGCGACGGCCACCTGCCCCGCCTCGTTGAGCACCTGGATCACCAGGTCCTTGCGGAAGTCCCGGAGCGAGACCTCCGCCCCGCGGCCCGCGCCGACCATCCAGACCTTGTTGGCCCAGCGGTCGAACTCCGGGTCGTGGGTGACGCCGCGCTCCAGGGTGACCGCCTCGAAGTCGGTGCGGCCCGGCGACTTCCGCGGCGCGCTCGGATCGCCCCCGCTGCGGTGCTTGACCACTTCGGTGGTGCGTTTGAGCGGGCTGACCTTGCTGATTCCGGCGACGACCCGGCCGTCCCAGACCACCAGGAACTTGAAGTTCTTGTACGGATCGAACCGGTGCGGATTGACGGTGAACTCGACCATGGAGATCCTAAACCTCGAACTGTCCGGCGAGCTGCTCGATCTTGACGATCACGAATTCCGCGGGTTTCAGCGGCGCGAATCCGACGACGACGTTCACCACGCCGCGATTGACGTCGTCCTGCGTGGTGGTGTCCTTGTCGCACTTGACGAAATAGGCCGAACGCGCGGACGTCCCCTGGAACGCGCCCTGCTGGAACAGCGAGTGCAGGAACGCGCCCACGTTCAGCCGGATCTGCGCCCAGAGCCGCTCGTCGTTGGGCTCGAACACGACCCACTTGGTGCCGCGGTAGAGGCTCTCCTCCAGCATCAGCGCGAGCCGCCGCACCGGGACGTACTTCCACTGCGAGCTCAGCGCGTCGGCGCCGGCCATCGTCCGGGCGCCCCACACCACCGGGCCGACCACCGGGAACGTCCGCAGGCAGTTCACCGCGAGCGGGTTCAGCAGGCCGTTCTCCCGGTCCGTCAGCGGGACGGTCAGCGCCCGGACCCCGGGCAGGCCGGCCTCGGTGCCCGCCGGCGCCTTCCAGACGCCCCGCTGGCCGTCGGTGCGCGCCATCACGCCGGCGACGGTGCCGGACGGCGGGAAGCTGCGCAGCCGGCCGGTGAGCGGGTCGACCAGCTCCAGGTGCGGGAAGTACAGCGCCGCGTGGTCGCTGCGCACCGAGTCGAAGGCGGACAGGCCCGCCCGGGCGGCGTCCAGGGTCGTCCACGCCTGCGGCGGGTCGACGATCAGGAACATCCGCTTCTCCGCGCAGAGCGCCTGGGCGGCCGAGACGACCGTGACGGCGTCGTCGACGCTGGCGTAGCCGGCCAGCTCCGGCAGCACCAGCAGGTTGACGTCCTGCACGTCGCGCAGGGCCTGGATGCCGGTCTTGCCGGCCTCGCTGCCGATCAGGTCGGTCAGGCCCGGGGTGCCGCCGTCCTGGCCGCCGGCGAGCGCCTGGACGGGCGGGTTGACGGAGCCCTCCAGGCCGAGGTTGTTGGCGGCCTCGCCGAGGAAGCGCACCACGTCGGCCGGGTCGGTGGAGCCCGCGACGACCTGGAGCTGCCGGCCGAACACGCTCACCCGGGTGCCCGCGAAGGCCCGCCGGCCCGGGGCGTCGGGCAGGGCGCGCAGCTTGCGCTCCAGCAGCAGGGCGAGTTCGGCGACGGTGGCCGGCGCGGCGCCGTCCGCGGCCGGGTCGTGGATCCTCAGCGTCCGCGAGACGTCACCGATCTTGACCTGGATCTCGTGGGTGAGGTCCGGCAGGGTGGCCGCGAAGGGCTTGGAGACGGTGCCGACCGGGTCCGGCCGGCTCTCCGCCAGGACCTTCACCCGGACGACCGCCGAACCGCCGTTCACCACCGTCTCGGCGAACCGGGGGCTCGCGTCCCGCACGGACAGGTCCGTGAAGGACTCCCGGACGGCGCCCGAGGTGTCGAAGACCCGGAGGTTGAAGGTCTCGGCCGGGGTCGGCGTCCCGTAGTCCACGGCGACCCGCAGCGACGCGCCCCAGAGCCCCGGCTCGACGGCCTCGACCTTCAGGGCCGGGGCGGCGGTGGAGGTCTGCGTCGAGGCGAGCGTGACGCCCGCCGCGGCGCCGGTGCCGGCCGCCGCGACCCGGACCACGACCGCGATCGAGCCTCCGTTGAGGAAGAACTGCTGGACGGCGTAACCGACCGCGCTCTGGCTCGCGAGACCGCCGAAACGGCGCTCGAAGTCCGCGAAACTCGTGAGGGTGACGGGCTGGTCCAGCGGGCCGCGCCGGGTGGCCCCGACGAAGGCGGTCACCGAGGTGCTCACCGCGGTGATGGTTCGGACGCCACTGGGAAGTTCTTCGATGTAGACGCCCGGGTAGGTGGGTGTCGTCGGCAAATTCCCCCTCCGTTCACTTCGTGCATCAAGGGACCCGGGGAATGGGATTCGGATCGCGGGCAGGCCGCGAGGACCTGATGCATTGGTGGCAGGCTCAGTCTCAGATTCGACTGACTATTCGTCAAGAGCTGGACTGAGAAAGGTAATTGTATGATTTTGGGTGGTGCGGGGGCCGCGGAATTCCACGGTCCGGCGGCCCCCGACCGGTGCTCGGTGTGTGGTGCTCGGTGTGCTCGGCGCGTGGTCGGCGCGTGGTCTGTGCGCGTCGGAGCGTGCTCGGTCAGCCGCCTTCGGGCAGGTTCCGGTAGTCCGGGCGGTGCGGTGCGGGGTCCTTCGGTGCCGGGTCCTTCGACGTGGGTGCGGGTGCGGGTGCGGCCGGCGCGGGCGCCGGGGCGGGCCGGACGGGTGCGGGCGCGGCTGGCGGTGCGGCCGGAACCGGTGCCGGTGCCGGGTTCGGAACCGAGGTCGGTGCCGGGGTCGGCGGCTGGTAGGACGGCGGCCGGGCGGCCCCCAGGAACCAGCCCCAGGAGGCGCCGTACCGGTGCTCCAGGAAGCGGAACGCCGCGTAGTAGACCGTGCCGAACCCGGTCACCAGGGCGGAGGTGACGGAGGCGTCGTCCAGGTGGATGCCGAGCCGGGCGGCCTGCACCACGAGGAAGGCGACGATGTAGGGCACGCACGTGCGCCACAGGGACAGGGCGAGTTGGTACATGGTCCTCCCTCGGCCGGTGTCAGCCGACGACCGTGAAGCCGTGCTCCCGGCCGAGCCGGGTCAGCGAGTCGATGCCGGGTATGCCGTCCGCCTGCTGCCCGCTGTACCCGTACCTGCCCTGCAGGGCGGAGTAGGCGTCGACGGTGTTGGTGCCGAAGGAGCCGTCGGCCCACTGCCGGTCGAGCAGTCCCTCGGCGACGAGGGCCAGCTCCACCGTGAACACGTCGTCCGGGTACGTGGTGGCGCCCTGCGCGGCGTCCGGGTCCCGGCGGGCCGCCTCGACGACCCTCGACTTCGACACCTCGGCCAGCGGCACCGCCCCGCCGAGCAGCCGGCGCAGCGACGCCTCGCCGGGCACGCCGTCCGCGTCCCCGCCGGAGAAGCCCAGACTGCGCTGGTAGTCCGCGTAGTTGAGGGTGTCGGCGTCCGTCCAGTCCGGGCCGGGGCCCTCGCTGTAGTGCGAGCCGAAGCCCGCCGCCACCAGCGCCTCGCCGACGAGGGTGACCTGCGGACCGTGGGCGCCGTAGCCGTACGACAGGCCGCCGACCGCGTTCTGGTACCGGGCCGGGGTCGGGTCCGGCTGCGGCGCGGGTTCCGGGGCCGGCGGGGTGGTCGGTCCGGACGGGCGCGGCGCACCCGACGTCACCCAGGCGTACAGCGCCGGGCCGGGGCAGTCGGTCGAGTAGCCGTCCCGGTGCCCCTTGATCTCCGGGCCCGCCGGGCCCTGTCGGACGCAGTACTCGATCGCGTCCCGCAGGCCGTTGAGCAGTTCCGGGGTCGGCTCGGTCGACCCGGAGGAGCCGATCAGCCCACAGACCGCGTAGTGCGCCTCGTTGAGCGGGACGTCGCCGTTGGCGCTGTTGCGCCGGTTCAGTCCGCGGCCCTCGAACACGTGGCCGTGCTCGCAGACCACGAAGCTGTAGCCGATGTCCGACCAGCGGTCGTCGTCCATGTGCGAGGCCTGGAGGCGCCGTACGTAGGCCGGGCAGGTGTCGTGGGTGTCGAAGTTGTACGCCGTGCCGAGGTAGTGCACCTTCACCCCGGCGCGCGGGCCGGCGTACGGGATCGAACCGTTGGGCTCGCGCCAGTTTCGCGCCCCCCACTGGGCGCGGTCCACCAGTTGCAGCCCCGGCCAGTCGGCCACCGGCGGCACCGGGTCCGCCGCCGGCGGCGCCGGGTCGGGCGCCGGGGCCTGGCCGCCGCCGGCCCACGCCCTCAGCTCGTCCGGCGAGCCGTTGAACACGTCCGCGTCGATCGGGTTGTCGCTGTACTGGTGGAAGCGCCAGGAGGCCTGGATGCGCGGCGACCCCGCGGACACGTAGTCCGCGATCCACAGGAAGTCGCCCGCGTTGTCGTCGGTCCGGAACCAGTAGTCCCGGTTGGTGTAGAGCCCGACCAGGTGGTCCGGGTAGCGCTGCTTGACCGCCGCCAGCCACTGGTTCTTCGCCGCGGTCGCGTCCCCGTCGCCGACCGACTGCCCGTACGGCTCGAAGTCCAGCACCAGCAGCTCGCCCGCGGGCACCCGTCCCACGACCCGGCAGAAGTGCTCCACCTCGCCGTCGACCGGATTCTCCGCGTGCAGGAAGTGGTAGTGCCCGACCACCAGCCCCCGCCGCCGGGCGTCCGCGAGCTTGTCGGTGTAACCCGACTGATCGGTGTGGCCGCCCTCGGTGGCCTTGATGAAGACGAAATCCGCGTCCCCCGGAACGCCCGACTGGAAGTCGGAGACGTCATAACCCTTCGCGTATGCCATCAGGAAGCTCCCCCTTTGCGCCGATGGCAACCACAGCCGACCGGCCCCACCCGGGGCGCACGACATCGGCCAGAGCGTCATGTCCACTCCAGCGTACAGCTGACGAAAGGTCAACTCCCTTGTTTTTCAAGCGAATTGACCTCAGCAGCGGCCATTCCGGTTCCCGTGTCGGTGTCCTATGCCACCAGCAACCGCCGGCCCCCGGCCCCCTGCCCCCCGGCCACGGGTCGCTCCTCACGCGCGGGGCGGTCCCGGCCCGGTTAGCCTGGAGGTGCGCCCGCACACCGTCCTCGCCCGAGGGGTTGATCGGTCATCCTCCACCCATTCATCGGCCGGCTGGGGATCGTCGCCCGGTCGTTCCCCGCCGTGTGCCGTCGGCTCGGGGTGGGCCGGGCAGTCCGGCTGGGCGCCGATGAGCTGCTCTTCGACCTGCGCCACGGCACCGAGACCGGCATCGACGTGGCGGCCCGGCACGAGGGGGCGAGCCCCCGGCTGTTCGCCGAGCTGGTGCGGGTGCTGCCGGCGGACGGCCGGCGGGTGCTGCTCGACCTCGGTGCCGGCAAGGGCCGGGCGTTGCTGCTCGCCGCGCGGCACGGCTTCCGGGAGGCGGTCGGGGTGGAGCTGTCCCCGGAGCTCTGCGCCGTGGCCCGGGCGAACCTGCGCGGACGCCGGGCCGGAGCCGGCGGCTGTCGGACCGAGGTGCACTGTGCGGACGCGGCCGGGTTCGAGGTGCCGGACCGGGTCGACACCGTCTTCCTCTTCGACCCGTTCCCCGAGGAGACGCTGCGGGCCGCCGTCGGACGGCTGACCGCCTCCATGGAGCGGTCCCCGAGGGAGGTCCACGTCCTGTACCAGCATCCGAGGCTCGCCCGGGTGCTGACGGAGGCGGGGTTCGCCCCGGTCTACCGGATCGGCTCCGAGGGGATGGTGCTGCGCCGCGACGGCAGGGCCGACGGGGCTCCGGCTCCGGCTTCCGGTGCCGCGTACAGGCGGGACAGGAAGTCGTAGATCAGCAGTTCCTGGGCCCGGGCGTGGGAGCGCAGTACCCGGTTGGCGTGCAGGTGGACGTAGTTGCCCGCCAGGGCGGCGATCGGGGTGCCGATCCGCCCGGTCCGCACTCCCTCGCGCAGCTCCGCCGCGAGGGACCGGATGGCGGCGGACGTGTCGTCCGGCGCGCCCGGGGTCGCCAACAGTCGTTCCAGGGTCACGCGTTCGTGGCGGAATCGGTCGCCGATCCCGCGTCGGACGGACTGATCCACCCGGAACTCGGCGCGGAAGCGGTCGCGGGCGGCGCTCACCAGGGCGCGCTTCTCGGCCCGCGGCAGCCCGAGATCGGTCAGCAGCCGGTCGATGCCGACCAGCGCGGCCCGCCAGCGGGAGTCCGCACCACCTTCCGTGCCGCCGTCCGCGCCGCGCTCGGTGCTGCCCTCCGGGCCGAGGGACTCGACGGTGCGGAGCGCGGCCTCACTGTCCTGCCGGAACACCAGTTCCGAGAGCCGGATGCCGAGCGGGCCGCCGTAGCGCTCGATCTCCCGTTCGTAGGTGTCGAGTTGGATGCGCCGGACGACGCCGTCCGCGAGCAGCGGCCGCGCCGCGTCGTACAGGGCGGGCAGGACGTCGGCGGCCAGGCGCCGCCGATCGCCGTGCAGCCGCACCCGGAGGTGCCAGTCCGGGTCGGAGTAGCGGACGTAGAACCAGCTGTCGGCCGCGCCCTGGGCGATGGCGCGGCGGACGAGTGGCCGGACGACCCGGCGCAGGGCTTCGTCGGCGCCGGCCGAGCCGGTGTAGAGCTTGGCGTAGAGCCACTCGGAACCGGGCGGGAAGTTCCGCACGCACGGTCGCGCTCCGGCGGCGCGCGGTGGCCCCGGGTCGGCCCGGCGCGCGGGCGGGTGCGCCCGCGGCTGCACGGGCGGGTGCGCGTCGGTCCGGACGAAGGGGACCACCACCTCATGGGTGAACCGCCCCTCGGGGCCGCGGGCGAGCACGTCCTCGTCGCCGAGGAACAGCTCCGCCAGGGTGGCCGTGGAGCGGCCGTCCAGCAGCCGGGCCGCCATGTCGAGGAAGACGGTGTTCTCGAGGTCGACGGGCAGCAGCCGGTCGCCCTCCGCCACGGCGACCCACCGCGGCAGACCCAGCTCCCGGCGCAGCCCCTGTAGCGCGACGAACCGTTCACCCGGGGAGGGCGCCGCGAAGCGCTCCAGCTGCCTCTCGGTCAGGTTCCAGTGCGCCCGGGCGAGCACCAGGCGTCCGGAGACGACCCGCGGCAGGTACGGCGCGGCGGCCAGCGGCCCGAGGACGGCGTCCAGCCCGCGTGCCTGCTGCGGGGCCTGCAGCGCGCACAGGAAGCGGTAGAGGCTGAGGTTCGCGGGGGCGGCGAAGTGGTGGGCGGACGTCAGTCGGGGGACGACCTCGGCCCCCAGCCGGGTGGAGCGCAGCGCCAGGCGGTCGCCGTCGAGGGTGAGGGTCAGGTCGGTCAGCGGGATCTGCCGGTCGGGTGGCGCGCCGGAACGGCCGAGGCAGGGGATCTCGTGGCCGCGCAGCAGCGGCCGCCGGAGGACGTTGCCGATCCGCTCGCCGGGCAGGTGGGCGATCTCCGCGAACACCGCGTCCGGTCTGTGCGCCTCCTCGGCGCGGAGATGGGCCCGGACGCACCGGGTGAGGTCGTCTCCGTCATGGCAGAACCGGCCCAGCAGGTACGCCCCGGAGGGTCCGCCCAGGGCGGATATGTGCACCCGGTAGCGCCCCCGCGCCACCGCCTGGGGGCTCTCGGCGAGGATGCTCGCCACGACGCCGAAGGAGTCGGGCAGCGGCGGCCGGTCGACGGGGCCCTCGTCGGCGGCTGTGAGCGCGTCGAGCCGTTCCGGGCCGAGGGAGAGTTCCTTCGCGCCGGTGCGCAGCGCCTCGCCCAGCCAGGTCAGCAGCAGCCGGTGGCGCCCGTCCCAGCGCTGCTCGCCGTCGACGGGCCGACCGGGGGCGTCCTGGCCGGCGAGGTCGAGGCCGGCGAGCAGTGGTTCGGCGGCGGTCGGTGGGGCGGCCCGGACGGGGAACCCGAGGCCGGACTCCGGGTCCAGCGCCTCGCACAGCGGTACCTCGCGGGCGCCGTAGCGGGTCCGGTAGGCCGCGGTGAACCGCGCGAGCTGCGGGTCCGGGCGGGTGCCGCCCAAGCGGTGGACGAGCCGGGCTCCCCGGAGTACCTCGGCGGCCACCGCACGCCCCAGCACGGCCCGCGCGGCGGGTTTCACCAGGTCGATCCGGAACAGCCCGGCCGGTTCCGCCGGGTCCGCCGGGTCTGCCGGTTCCGCCGCGACCGGCGGGCAGGTGAGCAGCGCCGCCGCGCGGGCGTAGTGGCCGGACGCCTCGCCGGGCGGCCGGCGGTCCGCCATGGCGAGCTGCCGCCGGGCGGCGTCCAGCGCGGCCGTGACGGGGCCGAGCCCGGCCCGTCGGGCGAACGGCCGGATCTGGGCGAGCAGGTCCGCCAGCGGCTCGGGCCCGCTCACCGGTGGTACGAGCTCGGGAACGAGGATCTGGTGCTCGATCAGCCCCTCGACGGCCCGGCGGGCTTCCCCGGGCTCCGCGTCCGGTTCGGCGGCGAGCACGGCGGCGACGAGTTCGTCCGGGCGGGCGCCGGGGCCCGCCCGGTCGACGGCGGCGAGGAGCCACGGCGCGGGCTCGACCTCGACCAGCCGATGGGCCGGGCCCGCGTCCGTTCGCAGCACCTCGACGTACCGGAGCCGCCCGGCGGCCCGGTACAGGCTGGAGTTGGGCCGGTGGACCAGGTGCCGTCGCACCTCCGGCCGCCGCCGCAGGTCGGCGGTCAGCGCGCCGAGGTAGCCGAAGTCCAGGCCGGTGCGGCGCCGGTAGGAGGCGGACGGTCCGAGTTCGAGGACGGTCGGGCCGTCCGCCGCGGGGTCGACGGAGCCGACCGAGCAGCCGGCGAAGAGCCCGAACGGGGTCGGCCTGGCGGACATCCGGGCGAGGTAGCGCAGCAGGCTGTGTTCGGCGTTCCGGCCGCGCCGGCTGTCGGGGAAGCGCTCCCAGGCGTCCAGGCCCGCTGTGAGCGAGGAGGAGGCGACGGACAGCGCCTCCCGGACGTCGGCACGGCCGTACAGCGCCCGCAGTCGTGCGCGCACCCGCAGCCGGTCGCGCCGGACGGCGGCGCCGACCAGGTCCGGGTGCCCGCCGCACCGCGCGGCGGTCAGTCCCTCACCGAGGCCCAACAGCGTCTCCAGGGGCAGCAGCGGGGTGCGGAGCACGAAGAACTCCGCGGCCGCCCAGGCCGGTTCGCCCTGTGCGAGCTCACCGCGCACGGGTCGGGCGGGGCCGGTCGCGTCGGAGCCCACGGCCGGTCAGCTCCGGTCGAGCAGCCGGGCCCACCCGCGCCGGAGCAGGAACGGCCACAGTGGCGGGGCCGACAGCCCCTGGGTGAGCGGGCGCGGCCAGAAGAAGTTGACGTTCAGCGCCCAGGCCGAGACCACCGTCACCTGGTGGTACCAGCCCACCGGGATGTAGAGCGACTCGCCTGCGTCCAGGGTGCACTGCCAGCCGGCGGCACGGCGGGCCCGCGGGAACCGTTCGTAGTCGGGGAGGTTGGGGTCGAAGCGGCAGTGCGTGATCTGCGGGATGCGGTAGACGCGCCGGGCCTGCGAGGGTGGATAGAGGACGAAGTGCTTGCGTCCGACGACCTGGACGTTGCAGTTCGGCGTCACGTCGCAGTGCAGCCCGGAGGAGGTCCCGAGGACGCCGCACCAGAGGTTGGTGTCGATCGGACCGCGTCGGTACCAGCCGGGTGGCGGCGCGTCGTCGAGCAGGTCCTCGGACAGCTGCCGAAGCTTCGCGTCGAGGTAGTACGAGCAGCGGAACCCGTCGGCGCACACCGCCCGGGTGATCTCACCGGCGCCGCTGCAGGACAGGGCGATCCGCTCCAGCCCGTCGGCGGTGTCCAGCACCCAGTCGAGGTACCGGCCGAAGGAGGTCCGCCCGCCGGCCGCGAGGTTCTGGAAGATGTTCCGCGGTGGCCCGTTCGTCTCCCGGACCGTCACCTCCCGTTCCCCGGCGACGGACCGCAGGTAGTCCGGGTCCCAGCGGCGCAGGGCCGGCCAGTCCCGGACGTTGTCCAGGACGACCCGGGGCTCCCCCTTGCGCAGCGGCGCGCGGAAGTCGTCGCGGCTGACGCGTGGGACGGCTCGGAGGGCCGTGCCCCACCCTCCCGGGAGGCTCCCCGGCATCTACTCGGGCCTGCGCCGCGTGGTGCGCCCCCGTCGGGATTCGGGCGACCCGGGGGCCGACGCCGTCTCGTCGCAGGTCCACAGGCTCCAGCCCTGGGTGGTGAGCAGCGGGTCGTCGAGGTCGGCCACGGTGGACCGCTTCAGGTCGAGGGTCTTCTTGCCGTCCTCCGGCTCGGTGGTGCGCTCCATGGTTCCCATCCTTCGAAAGCGAGGAACCCGCTGCCGGGAAGGCCTCGGGTCAGCGGGGCCTCGGGTCGACTGCGGTGCGTCATTTCAGGAAGACCTCCCGGGCCAGCCTCATCCCGAGCAGCTCGCGGAACTGCGCGCAGCCGTGCGACGGCCGGTCGGGCCCGTCGAGCCGGGCCGAGAGGCCGGCCATCCGCTCGCTGTAGCCGTCCAGGGCGGCCATGTTCTCGACCTCGGTCACGATCATGACGTTCCAGTCGTCACGGCCGGTCGGCGGGGAGACCACGATGCGGTAGTCGCGGATCAGCTTCTGCCGCTTGGCCTCCTCCATCAGGGGCTTCCACTGCGCCCTCAGATTGGCGAGGTAGGCGTTGGTCAGGCCGGGCTTGCTCCGGGCGAACTGCACCGACCACACCGGTCCCTCGGAAAAGGCGAAGTCACCCGCAGCCGTGGCGGTTTCGTTCTCGGTCATCGAATTCTCGTTCCGGACGTTCGAGTACGTTCACCGGGCGTCCCCGTCCGGCGGGACGGCCCGCGCCGCGCACGGCTTCGACGGGGCGGGAGGGGCGGAATCGGGTACGGGACGGACGTGTGTCCCGCGCCCGGACCGCCGTCCGGGCGGGCCGCTCCTCCAGGATGCTGCGGCGGGCCCGGTCCCACAACCGCTGGGAAAGCGCGAGGACACCGCGGTGGCTCCGGCGAGGCCACCGCGGCTTCCTCGCGGCCGGAGGCCTGGGGCGTGTCTGACAATTCCCGCCGGGCGTGCGACGCCGGGGCACGCACCTCGCCGCGTTGTCGTCGGTCGCCAATGCTCCGCAGTGGCTCCCTCC